>NZ_JBQCIE010000011.1:0-3245 GCF_051954055.1 Humibacter sp.
ACACCGAGATCGCGCAGCTGCTGAGCGTGCCCATCGGCACAGTGAAGACACGGCTGCGCGATGGCATGATTCGGCTCAGACACGAACTGGGGGTGACGGCATGAGTGAGACGCACGACGACGACGCGCAGAACGATGAGACACGCCTCCTCGCGGCCGGCCACGCCCTGCGGTCGCTGTCGCCCGAGGAGAGCGAACGCTACGAACGCCTCCTCGCGACCTCCCCGGAGGCCCGTGCCGAGGCATCCTCCTTCGCCGAGGTCGCCGCGGCCCTCGATGAGGCACCACCCCTGGCGGAACCGCCCGCAGATCTCAAGGCACGGCTGATGGGGCAGATCGCCGTCACCCCGCAGCATCCGACCGCCTCCGAGCAGGTCGCGTCCGAAGCGACTCCGGATGCCGCCGCAAGCCCGGCGCAGGCGAGCTCGCCCGCCATGACGGCAGCGGAGCGGAAGGCGCAACGGCGCTGGTACAGCCGTCCGGCCGTCGCCGCAGCCGCGGCCGCTGCTGCGGTCATCCTCTTCGCCGGCGGAACGGCCGTTGGCTTCGCCATCGCGCAGCATCCGCAGAGCACGGCGCAGGCCGATGTTCTCGCCTCGATCACGTCTGCCCCCGACGCGCAGCGTTCCACGGCCAAGGTGGCCGGCGGCGGAACGGCGACGCTCGTCTGGTCGCCGTCCCTGGGCAGGTCCGCCATGATCGTGAACGGCGTGGCCGCAGCCCCGGCCGGTAAGACGTACCAGCTCTGGTACATCAGGAACGGCAAGGCCACCTCGGCGGGACTGATGTCGGGCCAGTGGGATGTTCTCCACGGCAGCATGCAGGCCGGTGACGTCGTCGGGCTGACGGTCGAGCCGGCGGGCGGATCGAAGCAGCCGACGACGAAGCCCGTCGTCACCATCGGCAGCTAAGGCGCGACCAGCGCAGCGCTCGCCGATCACCGGGCAGGTCTTGACGGGTCGCCGTCGCACACGGTGGCCGTGCATGACCCCCGAGCACCATCTGGACCGGTGCTCTTCGTGCCGCGAAAACGAATCCAAACCGTTCCGCCCACCGCTCCGAAGTCAGTTGTGGAGGCCGCAAACGCGCCTCGGGCACAGCACTCTAAGGAGAACCAGGATGTTCCACACGAAGCGCACCACGGTCGCGGCGGCAGCTGTCGCAACGCTCACCGTTCTCGCTCTGGCCGGCTGTACCGGCAGCAGCAACAGCTCCGACAAGAGCTCATCGATGAAGACCAGCAAGCCGAGCGCATCCGCCAATGCGAACCCCGCCGCCGATCTCGTAGGGCCGGGATGCTCCGCCTACGCCAAGCAGGTACCGACCGGCGCGGGATCGATCAAGGGGATGGCCCAGGACCCGGTCGCTGTCGCCGCCTCGAACAACCCCATGCTCACCACGCTGGTCAAGGCGGTTTCGGGCAAGCTGAACCCGGACGTGAACCTCGTCGACACGCTGGACGGCGGCCAGTTCACCGTCTTCGCTCCCGTCGACTCCGCGTTCGCCAAGCTCCCGGCATCCACGGTGTCGACTCTCGGTACCCCGGCGGGCGCGAGCACTCTCAAGACGGTTCTCACGTATCACGTCATCGCCGGACAGCTCGCCCCTGACGCCATCGACGGCAGCCACAAGACGGTCGAGGGTCAGGACGTCACGGTCACAGGCAGCGGCGACAACATGAAGGTCAACGACGCGAACGTCATCTGCGGGGGCGTGCACACCGCCAACGCGACCGTCTACCTCATCGACTCCGTGCTGATGCCTCCGGCTCAGTGATCACGGACCGTCCCTCGCACGCACCTGATAGGAGAAAGGCATCATCATGAAGTCATCCCCGAACCGCCTCCTCGCGACGATCTTCGGCGCCGTCTACCTGCTCGTCGGCCTGATCGGCTTCTTCGTCACCTCGGGCGTCGGATTCGTCTCGACGCAGGGCGGCCTGCTGCTGGGCATCTTCGAGGTCAATCCGCTGCACAACGTGGCGCACCTGTTGATCGGCGCGGCGCTGTTGATCGCTGGTCTGGCATCCGTTCCCGCCGCGAAGACGGTGAACATCGTCATCGGAGCGGCCTATCTGCTGCTGGGCATCGTCGGGTTCTTCATCGCGAACACACCGGCGAACGTGTTGGCGCTGAACACTCCTGACCACTTCCTGCATCTCGCGAGCGCGATCGTGCTCCTCGCCGTCGGCCTGAGCACCGACAGGGCGACGGAGCGTCGCGCGGTGAGCGCGTAAGACGTGCTCGCATTCATACGCACCTGGCCGGCGCTGAGCGCTCTCGGCGCCGGCCTCGTGCACCTCGCTGTTGCGTCGTCATCTGCGGTGTGGATGTCCGTCGTTCTGATCGTGATCGGTCTCACGGAACTGACGTGGGCGATCACGGCGTTGACCCTGCAGAGAGCGCCGCTCCCGCGGCGCTCGCTAGCGGTCGCCCTACTTCCCATCGCTTTTGCGGGCGGCTGGGCGCTGACGTCCACGGCGGCGCATCACAGTGGGATGGCGATGCGCATGGGGCCCTCGGCCGCGTCCGTCTCGGTCCCTCTCGCGCTGGCGTGCTGCCTCGATCTCGTCATGGCATTCGCGTGCGCCAGAGCCGTGAGGCTCCGCAATCGTCAGCACCGGGTCGCCCGACCGGTGCTGGCACGCACCGAACCGGATGGTGCGGCGCTCGGAACCGCGCAGACCGGAAGCGGCGCGATCAGAGCGCTTGCGGGCATCCTTCTCGGTGCGGTTCTCGTGGCCGGGGTCACCGTCCCGGCGCTCGGCGCCACCGACGCAGGCAGACACGCCGGGATGCACATGCAGATGTAAGCCGTCGTGCTCTACGGCACCCTTTGGTCGATCCCGCTCACGGGCACGCCGACGGGTGTCGGCTCCGCTGTCTTGTCACCGAGCACCAGCCCGCCCTGACTGTCGGCTTCGGCCCGCAACGTCGCGAGCCATTGCCGGTTCAACGCCGGCGGCCGGGATCCCGTGAAGTGGAACGTGAGATCGTTCGCCGGGTGCAGCCAGATGCTGGTGCGGCCGTTGCCGGCGGAGACGGGATTCTTCCAGGACAGCGCGAAGCAATCTCCGTGCCTGAGTTTGTAGTAGATGAGAGCTTGGAGATGCGCGAGGATGCGATCCTCGAACTCGATCTGCTGGCCCTGATAGATGAGGTAGCCCATGACCTGCTTCTTCGGGTGGGTCCGGAAGAGGCAAAGGGGACGATGCCAGCCGAGGGCTTCACGACAACCGGAGTCTGT
>NZ_JBQCIE010000012.1:0-37666 GCF_051954055.1 Humibacter sp.
CGTGCGCATCTGGCCGGCCGCACGAACGTGCTCGAGCAGGCAGCGATCGCTCTCGCTCTGGGCCGCCTCGCCGACCACGGTGCCGACGAGTGGACGCGCACCAGCCATGAACGCATCGTCGCTGCTCTGCTCGGCAGGCGAGTCGCAGGCGAGGCGTCGTTCGCGGACCGGCTCGAGGCGAGCGGCGTCCCGGTAGCCGGCCGAACCCTGCTGGGCCTCGCCGCTCGGGTCCGCGGAAGCGCTCAGGGCGCGACTGCCGCGGCGACTGCGGTGCGAGAGCTCGGTGTGCCGGCCATCACCGCGCCGCATCCCTCGATGGATGCCGGCACGAGCGTGATCATCGCGTCCCTGCCTTCAGGGACCAGGCTGTCCGACCAGGTGCTGCAGTCGTTCGCCGCAGCTGTCGCGAAGGCAGCGGACGCTCCGCCGGCCGACGTGACCGTGGCGATCGGAGCGGATGCCGACGGCGTGCCAGGGCTGCTGGCATCCGTCGAGCAGGCGACCGAGCTGCTGACCCCGCGCGACGACCACAAGCGCCGCGGCCCACTCATCGTGCGCGTCGAGGACCGCCCGCTGCTGCGGCTGCTGAACTCGTTCGGCAGCGATCCGCGGCTGCAGGCGCACAGTGAACGCATGCTCGCCCCATTGATCGAGCACGACCTGCGTCGCGGAGGCGACCTGCTCGACGTGCTCACGGCGTATCTCGCCTACCCGGGCAACCGCACCCGTGCGGCAACCGCGAGCCACCTGTCCCGGTCCGTGTTCTACCAGCGCATCGCCCTGATCGAGGATCTACTGGCGGTCTCGCTCGACGACGGCGAGGTGGTCAGCGCTCTGCACGCCGCCCTGCTCGCCCGCCGCACCGGCCACTGACGACTGAGCCGAGCGCACAGCGAGCTCGCTCGCTTTGCCGAGGCGATGGAGTCAGTTGAGCGCGTAGCGCGAACACTGACGACTGAGCCGAGCGCAGAGCACGCTCGCGTGCTCTGCCGAGCCGATTGAGTCAGTTGAGCGCGTATCGCGAACACTGAGGGCCGCTAGCCGGGGGCACGTCACAGGTCAAGCGGGTTCGCGCGGCACAGCCCGCAACTATGGAGACACGTTGCAAGAGCCTGTCTCCAAACCTGTGGTTCGGTCGCAGGCACCCCGCACCTTGTGAGACATGGCTGAAAGTCTGCGGGAACGCCGGCCAGCAGTCCGCCAGCAATTTGCACGGCAATACCCTGGGCTATACTCTGGTTATGTCTAAGGTGATGGTCTCGCTGCCCGACGACCTGCTCGCCGAGATCGATGAGGAGTCGCGCCGCCGCTCCAGCAGCCGGAGCGCGTTTCTCGCCGAGGCGGCCCGTCGTGAGTTGAGGCGACCACAGCCCGAAGCGATCGATGCGGCGATCGCGAGGTCGACGACGCGTTTCGATCGCTCCGGTGTCTTCGAAGCCGCAGAGCTCGTGCGCACCGATCGGGATGCGCGCCGGTGACTCGCGTTCTCATCGACACGTCGGTACTGATCAAGTGGTTTCATTCGAAGGGCGAGAGCGAGCTGGATGCGGCACGAGCCCTTCGCTCAGCGCACCTGCGGGGCGAGATCCAGGCGCACGTGATCGATCTCGCCGTGTATGAGGTCGGCAACGTGCTCTCGCGTGCTCTGCACTGGAGCGCCACGGATGTCGCGGACCAGCTCGATGATCTCGCGGTCGTGCTCGGACCGCCGGTCGTGGTGGATTCGGCGATGCTGCGATCGGCGGCGACCCTCGCGGACACGCACAGTCTGTCGTTCTACGACGCCTGCTGGGCTGCGGCCGCGCACGAACTGGGCATCGCCCTGATCAGTGCCGACCGCTTGCTGCTGCAATCCGATCTGGCCGAGTCTCCCACCGAGGCCGCCGAACGACTGCGTCTGCTGCCGCGCCGGACTTGAGCAGGCACTCGGCCTAGCCAGTCCAGCGAACGCCTGCGTCGTCGGCCGCGCCAGATAGGCGCCGATCGCGCGTGAAGAGTCGCACGTCGCCTGCAACGAGGACCGACGCGAGCAGGTGCAGGTCGACGATGCTCAATCCCTTGCCGAATAAGTGCCGATTCTCGATCAATGTCAGCACCTCGTCGTTCGAGGCCTCCGGTGCTTGCGGGAGTCTGGCGAGCAGTTCGAGAACCGTTGCACGTTCTCGGATGCTTCCGAGGGCGAGTTCACCGATGACCAAGGGATGACCGACCACCAGGTTCGCCTCGAGCAGTGGGACCAGCATCTTGTCGCTGCGGTGGAGGTGGTCGATCCACACCGAGGTGCCGACGAGAACGAGACTCATGCGGCAGGGCGACGCCGCGGCGGAGCGGATGCCTCGGGATCACTGCCGCCCAGCGAGGCAAGTCGTCGCGCGCTCTCCCGAGCGACAAGAGCCTCGAGGCCGAGACGCACGAGGGAGCCGGTGTCATCGCGGCCGGTGAGTTCGGCCGCCTTCTTCATCAGTTCGTCGTCGAGTGTGACGGTTGTCCGCATGATCGCCCCCGCATCACAGAATGCATCAATGATACGCGTTGAGAGGCAGAGCTTCCTCAGCCGCGGCTGCGGCGCGTCACCAGCCCGTTGAGCAGGGCCACCGCGAGGGCGACCACGAAGATGATCGTGCCGAAGCACAGCACCTGCGGCGGGAGCCCGACCTTCGCTGCGCCGTACACGAACAGCGGGAACGTCACGGTGGGGCCGGCGACGAAGCTCGTGATCACGTAGTCGTCGATCGACATCGCCAGAGCCAGCGCGGCGCCGGCGAGCATGCCGGGCAGCAGCAGCGGGAACGTCACCTTCCAGAACGCCGTGAACGGGTTGGCGCCGAGGTCGCCCGCGGCCTCCTCGAGCACCTTGCCCATGCCCGACAGGCGAGCACGGATGACGACCACCACGTACGCGATGCAGAACGTGACGTGCACGAGAAGGATGGTCAGGTATCCGAGCGGAACACCCGACGACAGGAAGAACGACAGCGACGCAGCACCGACCACGATCGACGGTGCGGCGATGTCGGAGAACACGACAGCGCTGAGCGGCCCGCGCAACAGGAATCGATGACGCTCCAGCGCCATCGCCAGCGGAACCCCGATCGCGATCGAGATGATCGCCGACAGCACCGCGATCTCCACCGACACCAGGAACGAGTCGCCCAGGCCGCTCACCTGGGTGAGGTTCTGGTACCAGTAGGTCGTGAAACCGTGCCACTGGAACGTGATGCGGTTCGTCGGGGTGTTGTTGAAGCTGTAGACGATCATCACCAGGATCGGGATCAGCGTGATGCCGATGACGACCCAGTAGATGATCGGCAGCAGCGGTCGCTTGCGGTCGCGGCGCTCGCCGATGGGCTCGTGCACCGGCTGCGCGGTGGTGACCGGCTGCGTGGCCAGCGGGTTCGCGGCGGTCATACCAGGTCCTCGATGTTGTCGGTGCCGGCGATGCGGGCGTACGCGAAGAGGATGATGCCCAGCACGATCATGAGCACGGTCGAGAGAGCCGCGGCCACGTTGTACTGCTGATTGGTGAGGTAGGCATCCTGAATCGCCTGCCCGATCACGTACGTGTGAGTGCCGCCGAGCAGCGACGCGTTCACCGGGTCGCCGGCGCAGTCGATGAACACCAGCAGCACGCCCGCGAAGATCCCGGAGCGGGTGAGCGGCAGGATCGTGCGCGTGAACGTCGCCGTCTTGTTGCCGTACAGGTCGGCGGATGCCTCGATCAAGCGAGGATCGATGCGCTCCAGCGCCACGTAGATGGGCAGCACCATGAACGCGAGATCGTTGTACGCAAGCCCGCCGATCACCGCCGCGTTCGTGCCGAGGATGTGGAAGTCCTTGCCCGCCAGCTGCAGGTCGCGCAGCACGGTGAGCACCGGGCCCTGGTCGGAGAGCACGAACGCCCACATGTCGGTACGGATGACGAACGAGACGAAGAAGCTCAGCATCACGAGCAGCAGCAGCGCGTTCTTCCAGCGCGGCGAGACCCGGAACGCGATGAAGTACGCGAGCGGGAAGCCGACGACGATCGTGATCAGGGTGGCCGCCACCGCGTACAGCAGACCGCGGATGAGGAACGTGAGGTAGGGGACATCCGAGTTCACGAAGAGGTCGGAGTAGACGCTCCAGTTCCAGGTGAACGTGTAGCCGTCCTGCGGGTTGCCGGTCATCAGCGACACGGCAAGGCCCGAGACGAGCGGGATGACGAACAGGATGAGCAACCACGCCGAGCCGACGAGGCCGAGCAGGTAGGGGGTCGAGTGGCGCATCAGGCTGCGGCGGAACCGGCCATCCTTGCGCTCCAGCGGCGCTTGTTCGGTGGGTGTTCCGGGGCGGGCGAGTGTGGGAGTGACGGTGGTCATGACTGGATCACAGGGTTGAACACCTTGTTCCATTCGTCGTATTCGTTGTAGTTCCTGAACACGTAGAAGTCGTGCGACTTGGCATCCGTGGCCGGGTCGGGGAACACGAGCGGGCTGTTCGCGACCTTCGGATCGTCCAGCTCGTTCAGGATGTAGTCCTTCGCCTCAGGCACCGGGCACACGTAGTTGACCCAGTCCTCGACCATGCCTGCGACCTCTGGCGTGTAGTAGAAGTCCATCCACTTCAGGGCCGACAGCGGGTTCTCGGCCTGCATCGGGATCATCATGTTGTCGTGCCAGATCATCTGGCCCTCGTCGGGGATGACGAACTTCAGGTGCTTGTTGCCGCCGGCGATCGCCTGGAACACGTCACCGGACCAGGCCTGCGAGATCCAGGTGTCGCCGTTGGAGAGCCGGTCGATGTAGCTCTGGTCGTAGTACCCGGCGACCTGCCCGAGCTGCTGCTGCTTCTTCAGCCACGCCGCAGCCCTTCGCCAGTCCTTCGGTGTCGATTTCGTCGGCTCGACGCCGATCGCCAGCAGCGCGGCACTGCCCAGCTCGGTGTTGTCGCTCATCATGCCGACGTGACCCTTGAAGGCCGGGTCGAGCAGATCCTTGAAGCTCGTGATGGGCCGGTCGATGAGCTTCGAGTTGTAGGCGATCCCGGTGAACCCGGTCTGCCACACCACCGAGTGCTTGTTGCCGGGGTCGTACGGCGGATTGCGCACGTTCCGCGCCGCGTACTTCGCGAAGTTCGGCAGCCGCGAGTGGTCCAGCTCCATGACGAAGCCGTTGCCGATCATCTCGGTCAGCTCCCACCCGTTCGTCATCACGACGATGTCGTACCCGGTCGACTCGTGTGCCCGCAGCTGGGGCGCCACCGTCGCGTAGAACGGAGCGTTGTTCTGGATGACCTGCTGGTAATTCACCTGGATGCCCGTGGCCTTGGTGAACTTCTGCAGCGACGGGAACTTGCCTTTGTCCTGGTCGATGTAGAGCGGCCAGTTCGCGAAGTTCAGGCGATTGGTCGCCTTCTGCTTCGACCAGAACGCGGGCCAGTCCACCTTCTGTTGCGCCTGGCTCGAGACGGAGCCCTGGATGCTGCATCCCGCCAGCGCCGACCCGAGGGCTGCTACGCCGACACCGCCCAGCACGCCCCCCAGCATGGTGCGCCGGGAGAGCCGCGCCTCGGTGAGGCCTCGCCACAACGCGGGGTCGTGGCGAGGCGTCATGATGCGGCTCCGGATGTCCGGTTCGGCTCCTCTGCGTCCGCCTCCGCAGCCTCCCGCTCCTTCTCCGCGGCGAGCGGTGTCGGTTCGGGGGAGGGGGCGAGCACGAAGGCGTGCCCGGGATCCCAGGTGAGGATGACCTGCTCACCGGGGCGTGCGCGCGAGGAGTCGGCCAGGTTCTGGGCGAAGGCCTTGAGCACTCCACCCCACGGCGTGGACACCTCGTACTCGGTGCTAGCACCGAGATACGTGGCGGTGACGACGGTGCCGAGCACGGTGTTGGACTGCGAAACCGAGCCCGGCTCGACCTGCCGGCTCGTGGCATCCGCTCGGGTCACGACGAGCTTCTCGGGGCGGATGCCGATGCGCGCGCCCACGGGCAGGCGTCCGTCGACGCCGCTGACGTCGAGCCGGCTGCCGTCGGGCAGTCGAAGTGCGCCGGCCGTGCCGTCCGGCTGCGCTCCGTCGAACTGGGGCGCGATCACGTTGCAGGTGCCGAGGAACTCGGCGACGAACTGCGTGGCCGGTCGGTCGTACACCCGGTCGGGCGAGCCGATGTCTTCGGTGCGTCCGGTGTTCATCACCGCGAGCCGGTCGGCCATCGACATGGCCTCGTTCTGGTCGTGCGTCACGTAGAGGAACGTGATCCCGACCTCGCGCTGGATGCGCTTGAGCTCCAGCTGCATCGTCTTGCGGATCTTCGCATCCAGAGCACCCATCGGCTCGTCGAGCAGAAGCACCTTCGGCTCGTTAACGAGGGCGCGGGCGAGTGCGACGCGCTGCTGCTGACCGCCGGAGAGCTGCAGCGGACGGCGCTTGCCGTACCCCTTCAGGCCCACCATCTCCAGGTTGCGTTCGACCTTCTCGCGGATCTCCGCGTTCGCCACCTTGCGGCGCCGCAGCCCGAACGCGACGTTGTCGAACACGGTCAGGTGCGGGAACAACGCGTACGACTGGAACACCGTGTTCACGTCCCGCTTGTACGGCGGGAGCATCGTCACGTCGCGGCCGTCGAGGTAGATGTGACCGAGGCTGGGCAGCTCGAACCCGCCGACCATGCGGAGGGTGGTGGTCTTGCCGCATCCGCTGGGGCCGAGCAGCGCGAAGAACTCGCCCTGCTTCAACTCCAGGTCGATATCGTCCACCGCGATCGCATCGCCGAACCGTTTCGTGACGTGCCGGATCGAGATGGCCGGTTCGCCCGTTCCGCCGGATGCGTCGGAAAGGGCGGATGCCGCGCTGTCGCTCGCCAGGGTCGTCATTGTTCTCCTTCGAAACGACCGTCTGACAGCGAGGTGCGTCGATGCTCGCGCTCCGTCGCGGAGCTTCGTGCCGAGGGGTGCTGCCGGACGATTTGTGTCATTCTGCCAAGCCCCAGCTTGGCGCATCGAACAATTTCGGTCGTGAATCGACGGAGTCTCCGGGCATTTCGTCCGGTGCCGTGGTTCGAGCCCGGCGCAGCGACTAGCGTACGAGGCCCTCCTGCAGCCGCCGGATGATTGCTCCGAGCTCTCCGGAGGCGAGGAGTCCGGGACCGAGCGGACCGCCCGAGTCCTCGCCGACGGCCGGCAGCTGCAGGAGCGCCGACTTCGCCTCCGGGGTCAGGTGTTCGAGCTGCCATCGGATTTCGTCTTCGAGGGCGTCCGGGCGCTCCGGTGCGGCCAGTCCCGCGGCCCGCGCCGCGTACGCCGCCGCCCCGAGCGCGTGCGCTCCCATGTGCGCGACACCGGATGCCTGCGCGGCGGCACGCGCAGCGGCGACGGCTGCCGCTGAGTCCGCCGCGTGCGCGGCGCGGCCGGCGATGAAGCGCCGCCTGATCTCCTCGGCCGCTCCGAGTTCGCCGCGCGAAAAGGCGCGCGCCCGGGCGATCGCGTCACGCGGACGCCCATCGTCAGACACCTCTGTCTCGAAGAGCGGCAGAACTCGCTCGGCACAGTCGGCGGCCCAGCCGGCGACGATCCGGCGGTCGTGCTCGCTCAGGGAGTGGGCCCCCATCACGAAGGGACCCGCGCGCCGCGGAGCGGCGGGTGGGATAGCGATAGGGACGGGGAAGGCATGTCAGCACCTTCTCATGATCGGTCGAGGCGGGCCCGGTGCCCGCTAGCATGTGCACCATGACGGCGACAGTCGCCGCACCATCCCTTCTCCGCGGCGACCGTGCGTTGCCCCGGTACGCCTGGCTGCCCGTGTTCTCCGCCATGGGCGCGCTGCTGCTCCTGCTCGGGGCGACCGCCAACGCGTACGGGTACCACCGCGACGAGCTCTACTTCCGCATGCTGCCGCCGGCGTGGGGCTACGTGGACCAGCCACCGCTCACCCCGCTGATCGCGCACGCCACCCTCGCGCTCGGCGACCAGCCGTGGGCGATGCACGTGCCCGCCATCCTGTTCGCCGTGGCATCCGTCGGCATCGTCGCGCTGATCACGCGGGAGGTCGGCGGCGGAGCGCTCGCGCAGGGTTTCGCCGCGTGGGGGTACGCGTTCGGCACGGTCACGCTCGTGATGGGGCACTCGCTGTTCACGGCATCGCTCGATCTCATCGTGTGGCCGGCGGTCTTGCTGTTCGTGATCCGCGTCTTCACCCGGACCCAGCCCTGGTGGTGGGTCGTCGCGGGCGTCGTGGTCGGCCTCAGCATGTACAACAAGCTGCTGATCGCCATGTTGCTGGTCGGCATTGCGGCGGGCATCCTCATCATGGGTCCGCGACGGGCGCTCGCCTCCTGGTGGCCGTACGCCGGAATCGCCGTCGCCCTGGTCGTCGGCGCACCGAACCTCATCTATCAGGCGGTGAACGGATGGCCGCAACTGCAGATGGGCGCAGCGCTCGCGGCGGAGAAGAGCGGCGACGTGCGTCCGCTTCTCGTGCCGTTCATCCTGATCGAACTCGGTCCGCTCGTCGTTCCGGTGTGGATAGCCGGCATCGTCGCCCTGCTGCGCCGCAAGGAGTGGCGGTCGCTTCGATGGCTGCCGATCGCCTTCTTCGTCGTCATCGCGCTCGTGTTCTTCGCCGGCTCGCAGGTGTACTACGGCTACGGCATCCTCGCCGTGGTCTTCGCGATCGGATGCGTGCCCGCCGCCGACTGGGCCCGTCGCGCGGGCTGGCGGATCGGTCTCGTGATCGCGGCGATCGTGCTCGACGGGGCGGTGAGCATCCTTCTCTCCCTGCCCGTTCTACCGGTGGCGACGAGTGCGAAGACGCCGATCGGGGCGATCGATCAGGCGATCCGGGATCAGGTCGGATGGCCGCAGTACGTCGCCGAGATCGACCACGTCGTCCGCGAGGCGCCTTCGTCGCGCACGGCCATCATCGCCACGAACTACGGCGAGGCCGGTGCGCTCGAGCGCTATCTGCCGCCCGGATCGCCTCCCGTCTTCAGCGGGCACAACGCGCTCGCCTCGCTCGGCGAGCCCACGGCATCCACGACCCGCTTCGTGTTCGTCGGCGCCGAGCTTCCTCGTGCCGAGCAACTGTTCCGGCACTGCGCGATCGAGGGGCGGCTCGACGACCTCGTCGGGATGGACAACGAGGAGCAGGGCCAGCCGATCGCGGTGTGCACCGGTCCGATGGTGAGCATTCGCACGCTGATGCAGCGGCTCGCGCACCTGGGATGACGGTGCGTGATCGCACTCGCCGCCCGCCGAACCTCACAGCCTCCCGGCGGCCGCTCCAGCACCCGCACAGCATGACCGGCGAGAGTTGATGTCGTGGAGATCGCTGTCGACATCGTGCTCGCGCTCGCCGCGGTCGCCGCTATCGCAATCGGCTGGCGTCGCGGAGCGCTGGTCACTGCGCTCTCGATGGTGGGCCTCGTCGCCGGACTCTGGATCGGGCTCTTGCTCGCTCCCCTCATGGTCGGATGGGTGATGCCCGTCGGCCACGGCAGCATGATCGCCCGCACCGTTCTCGCGGCCGTCGTCGTGCTGGTGTGCGGTTCCGTTCTCTACGGCGTGGCATCCAGTCTCGGTGCCGTGCTGCGTGGCCGCATCGGTCGGCGCGGCGCCCTGAACGGCATCGACGCGACCGGCGGTGCGGTCGTCGGCCTGCTCGCGTGGGCCGCCGTCGTGTGGCTCGTCGCGGGATTCGCCCAGTCGTCGTCGATCTACCCGGCATCGCAACTGGCATCCGCTTCCCGCATCGTGACGGTGCTCGATGACATCGCGCCGGTGCCTCCGGCGACAGCGCTCGGAGCGCTCGACGACGCGCTCGCCGGCGCGGGCCTCCCCAAGGTCTTCTCCGGCAACGAGACCATTCCCGACACCGCGGCGCCCGACCCGACGATCCCGGCCGCCGTTCGGGCCGAGTCGCAGAGCGTGGTCAAGGTCGAGGCAGTGCAGTCGAGCTGCTCCATGGAATCCAGCGGAAGCGGCTGGGTCGAGGCATCCGGCGTCGTGGTGACGAACGCACACGTCGTCGCCGGCTCCTCCTCGGTGGAGGTCGTCTCGCAGGACGACCGTTCGTACCAGGCATCAGTCGTCGCGTTCGACCCCGACCGCGACGTCGCCGTGCTTCGAGTGCCCGGCCTCGGTGCGCCGGCGCTCCGGATGGGCGGCACCATGGCCGCGGGAGATCCTGCCGTGGTCGCAGGCTTCCCCGGCGGCGGCCCGTACACGGTGGGCGGGGCGCGGATCCGCGGTGAGCTCACGGCCGCCGGGACGGACATCTACCAGCACGACGCGGTCATCCGCGATGTGTACTCGCTGCGAGCGATCGTGCGCCCCGGCAACTCGGGCGGGCCGCTCTTCGACGACCGGGGCGACGTGGTCGGCATGGTCTTCGCCCGTTCGACGACGGATGCCGACACCGGCTACGCGCTCACCCTCGGCGAGGTGCGCCCCGTGCTCTCCACGGCGGGGCCGACACCGGTCGCGACCGGCGTCTGCACGTCGGAGTGAACGGGCGGTCTACCCGCGCCCATCGGCATCCGAACGAGCACTCGCTGAACACTGCGTGAACTCGATGAACGCCCGGTGAACCCGCCCGAATCGGGTGCCAGCATGACATCCCGTGCGGCAAGGGGCGAAGTACGGGGCACTGGCGGGCGCGATCGTCGTCGTCATCGCGGCCGGCGTCGTGCTCACGCTCGTGACGCGCGCTCGACCGAGTGACAGGCATTCGGATGCCTACCTCGTTGACGCGGGCATCTCCGGCTGCGGCACCGGCTGGTCTCAGCCGACCGCCGGCGTGCAGACGTTCGACGTGACGAACACCTCGATCGCGGGCATGGAGGTCTACCTGCAGTCGGCGGCGACGAAGGATGTCTACCTCGACCTCGAGGCCCTCGGCGCCGGAACGACTGGACGCGGCCAAGCGGTGCTCGGCGCCGGCAGGTACCGCTTCGTCTGCCTGCCGGCGGATGCGGATCCCATCGCCGGACCGGTCGTCACCGTGTCGGGCCCGAAGCACGTCGCGCACGCGACCACCGGTATCCCCCCGGTGACGCAGAACGACCTCATCCCCGCCTCGAAGCAGTACGGCGCCTGGATCGAGAGCCGGTTGCCCGTACTGCAGAGCGAGACCGACCGGCTGGCCTCCGACGTGGCATCCGGTGACCTCGGCAGAGCGAAGACGGACTGGCTCATCGCGCACCTCGAGTACGAGACGCTCGGCGCCGCCTATGGCGCGTTCGGCGACGCCGACACCGCCATCAACGGCAGGCCCGCCTCCGGGCGCACGGCGCTCGACGATCCCGAGCTGACCGGGTTCCACAAGATCGAGGCGCTTCTGTTCTCCGGTGCTCAGGCATCGGCGATAGCGCCGTACACCACCCGACTCGGGAACGACGTCGCCGCGCTGCGTGCTGACTTCCCGAACGCCCGCATCGACCCGCTCGACATCGGGCTTCGTGCTCACGAGATCCTGGAGAACGCCCTGCAGTTCGAGCTCACGGGCAAGACGGATGCCGGCAGCCACAGCAACCTCGCCACCGTCGACGCCAACCTCACCGGCACAGTGCACGCGCTCGGACCGCTGCGGGGCATCCTGAAGACCCGTTACCCCGACCTGGCGAAGACGGATGCCGCGATCGCGGCCACGCAGCACCTCCTGGAGTCGTTCCGTCAAGCGGACGGCTCGTGGGCAGCGCTGAACACCCTCACGACGGCACAGCGCGAGCAGCTCGACGCGCACGTCGACGCCACCCTCGAACTCCTCGCACCGATCGCCGCGATCTGCGACGTGCGGAGGTCGGCGTCGTGACGGCCGAGCTGGCCCGCCGCGGCTTCCTGCACGGCCTCCTTGGCGCCGGCATCGCCGCCCCCATCGCGGCCGCCGCGTCGGCCGAACCGGCTGCCGCCGCGTCGGCCGAACCCGGCGCCGCCTCCAAGGCCGCCTCGTACGCGTTCCACGGAGCGCACCAGGCGGGCGTCCTTACGCCGGCGCAGCGCAATGCGACGTTCGCCGCGTTCGATCTCACGGCATCGGGTCGGGTCGAACTCACCGACCTGATGAAGGCCATCACCGATCGGGCACGCTTCCTCACCGTGGGCGGAACGCCGCAGACCGTCGGCATCACGGCTCCTCCCGCCGACTCCGGGGTTCTCGGACCGCAGGTGCCCGCCGACGGGCTGACCGTTACCGTCTCGCTCGGGGCATCCGTCTTCGACGACCGATACGGGCTCTCCGGCCTCAAGCCGCATCGGCTGCGCACCATGGAGGACTTCCCGAACGACGACCTCGACCGCGCCTCCTGCGACGGCGACGTGCTGCTCCAGCTCTGCGCGAATAACCCCGACACGGTGACCCACGCACTCCGCGACATCGCGCGAGCGACCCGAGGCGCGATGCAACCGCGCTGGCGGAAAGACGGGTTCTCGTCGCCTCCGCGGCCGTCCGGCACGCCGCGCAACCTGATGGGATTCAAGGACGGCACGTCCGCACCCGCGCTGGCGACGGCATCCGCTCCCGACGAACTGGTCTGGACGCATGCGGGCGCAGCCGAGCCGAGCTGGGTCGAGGGCGGCTCATACCATGTGGTGCGGATCATCCGCATGCTCGTCGAGTTCTGGGATCGCGTCTCGCTGCACGAGCAGGAGAACATGATCGGCCGCCGACGCGACTCCGGCGCCCCTCTGACCGGCACTCACGAGCACGACGATCCCCGGTACGAGACCGACCCGACCGGTGACGTGATCCAACTGGATGCCCACATCCGGCTGGCGAACAACCGGTCGCCCCAGCAGGCGAAGCAGCAGATGCTGCGTCGCGGATACAACTACGACTCCGGCATCGACGTCAACGGCAACTTCGACAACGGACTCATCTTCAACTGCTTCAACCAGGACCTCGAGCGCCAGTTCGTGACCGTGCAGAAACGGCTCGCCGACGAACCGCTCGCCGACTACATCTCGCCGACCGGCGGCGGCTACTTCTTCGCGCTGCCGGGCGTGCGCCACAGAGCCGACTGGTACGCCAGCGGGCTGCTGGCCTGAACGCATCCGCACGGGCCGACAGCATCCCTTCCCGATGAAAGGAAAACGAATGCCGAAGGTGTTCGGGCGACGCACCCTGCGCGTCGCCGCCATTCCGGTCGCGCTCGCCGCGATCGCGACGACGGTGGCCGTCGCGCTACCGGCGTCCGCCCATCAGCCCGACGACTCAGCCAAGACGACCACGCCGATCAAGCACCTGGTCGTGCTGTTCGACGAGAACATCTCGTTCGACCACTACTTCGGCACGTACCCGAACGCGGCCAACACCGACGGCACGACGTTCACCGCAGCACCGGGAACGCCCGCCGCGAACACCATGCAGAGGGCCGGGCTTATCGCCTCGAACCCGAACGCCTACTCGCCGCAGCGGCTCACGCCGGCACAGGCCGTCACGTGCGACCAGAACCACGGGTACGGCGCGGAGCAGAAGGCCGAGAACGGCGGCGCCATGGACAAATTCGTGGAGTACACCAGCAAAGACACCTGCACCGGCATGTACGGCAGCCCGGGCCTCGCTATGGACTACTACGACGGCAACACCGTCACCGGTCTGTGGAACTACGCACAGAACTACTCGATGAGCGACAACGCATGGGACACCGTCTTCGGGCCGTCCACCCCTGGTGCGCTGAACCTCATCTCGGGGCAGACGCACGACGTCACCTCGATCGACCCGAAGACCGGGCAGCAGACCGCGACACCGGATGCCTACACCGTCGCCTCGCCCGACGCGAACGGCGTCGGAACGGTGATCAACGATCCAGACCCCGCCTACGACGACTGCGCCGACAACAACCACACGTCGTCCAACGCGCTCGCCTCGCTCTCCGGCAAGAACATCGGCGACCTGCTGAACGCGAAGAACGTGACCTGGGGATGGTTCCAGGGCGGATTCGCCCCGACCGCCAAGTGGGACGGCACGAACGGCCACTACGCCGTCTGCGGCGCCACCTCGAAGAACGTGGCAGGCGCGGCATCCGTCGACTACTCGCCGCACCACAACCCGTTCGCGTACTACAAGTCCACGTCGAACCCGCACCACCTGCCGCCGTCGAGCGACCGGATGATCGGCCGCACCGACCAGGCGAACCACCAGTACGGCCTCACGGCGTTCGACACCGCACTACGTCAGAACAACCTGCCGGCGGTCTCGTTCCTCAAGGCGGCCGAGGCGCAGGACGGTCACGCGGGCTACTCCGACCCGCTCGATGAGCAGAAGTTCCTGGTCAAGGAGATCAACGCCATCCAGAAGTCGCCGGAGTGGAAGAGCACGGCGATCGTGATCAACTACGACGACTCCGACGGCTGGTACGACCACGTGGCGCCGACAATCCTGAACGGATCGAAGGATGCCTCGAACGACTCCGCGATCTGCTCGACCTCGTCTGCGCCTGTGGCGGGCGGCTATGCGGACCGTTGCGGGCCGAGCCAGCGCCTCCCCTTCCTCGTGATCTCGCCCTACTCGAAGCAGAACCACATCGACCACACCGCGATCGAGCAGACCTCGATCACCAAGTTCATCGAGGACAACTGGTCGACCGGACGCATCGGCGACTCGTCGTTCGACAAGCGAGCCGGATCGCTGGACGGATTCTTCGACTTCAACCACCCGCAGCAGCGAGCGGTACTGCTGGCCGATGACGGATCGGTCGCGAAGGTCGTTCCTGTGCACGTCCGACCCCGGTGAGCTCTGTTCTGAAGCACCTGCACTGAACCTGCGGGGACCAGCTCCCCGAGCGAACGGGCCGCCTTCGCTCGGGGAGCACACCACGGCAACATCGATTAGACCCGGAGCGCGCTCCGTCCGCAATCATGAAGACATGAAGACCTTCACCCTGCCGCAGACCTCCATCGAGGCGAGCAACGTCATCCTCGGCCTCATGCGCATCCGTGACCTCGACGACGACCAGATCCGCACGCTCGTCGGCACCGCCCGCGACGTCGGGATCGACTTCTTCGACCACGCCGACATCTACGGCGGCGACCACGCGTGCGAACGGCGCTTCGGCGATGCGGTGCGCTTCACCGGTGCCGAACGAGAGCAGGTGTACATCCAGTCGAAGGTGGGCATCCGCGACGGCTTCTGGGACTTCTCGAAGGAGCACATCCTCGAGTCGGTCGACGAATCACTGGCTGCGCTCCGCACCGACTACCTCGACGTGCTGCTCCTGCACCGCCCCGACACGCTCATGGAACCGGACGAGATCGCGGATGCCTTCAGCACGCTCCACGACGCAGGCAAGGTGCGGAACTTCGGCGTCTCGAACCAGACGCCGGGCCAGACCGAGCTGCTGAAGCGCTCCGTGCGGCAGCCACTCGTCGTGAACCAGGTGCAGCTGAGCATCACGCATGCGAACCTCATCGCCCAGGGCATCGCCGCGAACATGAACGGGCTCGACCAGTCGATCGACCGCGACAACGGCATCCTCGACTATGCACGCCTGAACGACATCACGCTGCAGGCGTGGTCTCCGTTCCAAAAGGGGTTCTTCGACGGCGTCTTCCTCGGTGACCGCGAGAACCACGCGGAGCTGAACGACGCGATCGACGAGATCGCGGCATCCTACGGCGTGACCCCCACCGCCATCGCCGTTGCGTGGATCACCCGCCACCCCGCGAACATGCAGGTGGTGCTGGGCACCACGAATCCGCAGCGCGTGAAGGATGCCGCAGCCGGCTCCGACCTGCCGCTCACCCGCCCCGAGTGGTACCGCCTCTTCACCGCGGCCGGTCACACCCTCCCGTAGCGCCTCATCGCCGGTCGAGTAGCCGCGAAGCGGCGTATCGAAGCCGGCCGAGCCTTGCACGACCGCGGCCGTCCCGCGTACTCTGGCCGACGGCTCGAATCGATTCGATCCGAACGTCGTCTCGTTCAGGTCGCAGTTTCTGTCGCATCCCGGAACGAATTCCGACAGAAACTGCGACCTGAACGGTGGCGCGGCGGGCGCGGCCGATCCAACATCCACCCTTCACGTAACGAGGAGCACCATGCGCATCACCGTGTGGAACGAGAACTTCCACGAGACGACGCAGCCGGACATCGCGGCGATCTATCCGAACGGCATCCACAGTGCGATCGCTGAGGGGCTGGCGGCGCGTCTGCCGGATGCCGGCATCCGCACGGCGACTCTGCAGCAGCCGCAGCACGGGCTCGATCCGGAGACGCTCGATGCCACGGACGTGCTGCTCTGGTGGGGCCACATGAAGCACGACGAGGTCGACGACGAGGTCGTCGAGAGGGTGCAGCAGCGGGTGCTGGCCGGCATGGGGCTGATCGTGCTGCACTCCGGACACTTCTCGAAGATCTTCAAGCGGCTGATGGGGACGACGTGCTCCCTGAAGTGGCGCAACGAGGCCGAACGCGAGCTGGTGTGGACGGTGAACCCGTCGCATCCGATCGCCGAGGGCATCCCGTCGCCGCTCATCATCGGTGAGCAGGAGATGTACGGCGAGTACTTCGATGTGCCGACGCCGGACGAGCTCGTTTTCGTGAGCTCGTTCTCCGGCGGCGAGGTGTTCCGATCGGGCATCACGTACCGCCGCGGGCTGGGCAAGGTGTTCTACTTCAGTCCCGGTGACCAGGAGTATCCGGTGTTCTACCACGAGGATGTGCGCGACGTTCTCGCGAACGCGGTGCGCTGGGCGGCTCCGGCACGCGGTGTCGCCCAGGTGCCCGAGGTGGCGAACCCGCCGCGGGACTGGTTCGCGCAGCCGTCGGAGCACGAGGAGGAGCGCGCGTGAGCAAGCTGAAGGTCGGAGTCGTCGGTGCCGGCTGGGCCGGACAGCAGCACCTGAAGGGCTTCGCCGCCCTGGAGGATGTGGAGATTGCGGCGTTGGCTGCGATGGAGACCGACCAGGTCGCGGCGCTGCAGGCCGAGTACGACATCCCGGCGACGTTCCAGCGCTGGGAAGGCATGCTCGATGCGGTGCAGCTGGATGCGATCAGCATCGCCACCCCGACCTTCCTGCACGCACCGGTGTCGATCGCAGCGCTGCAGCGGGGCATCCACGTGCTCACCGAGAAGCCGATCGCGGCCGGCGTCGACGACGCGTGCAGCATGGTCGAGGCGGCGCGGGCATCCGGGCGGGTGCTGCAGGTCGTGTTCAACCATCGCCTGCGCGGCGACATCGCCGAGCTCGGGCGCATCCTCGCCTCCGGCGAGCTCGGCACCCCGTACGTCGCCAAGGCCGGATGGTCGCGCCGCGCCGGCATCCCGGCATCCGGCTGGTTCGCCAAGAAGGAGCTGTCGGGAGGTGGGCCGCTGCTCGATCTCGGCGTGCACGTCATCGACTACGCACTGCACCTGCTCGGCGAGCCGGAGGTGGCGACGGTGTCGGCATCCACGTACGCGGAGCTCGGCACGAAGGCACTGGAGGGATTCGACGTCGAAGACATCGCGATCGCGTTCGTGCGCCTGAAGAATGGCGTCACGCTCACGCTCGAGACCAGCTGGGACAGCTTCTCGCGCCACGAGAACGTGTACTGGATGACCGTGTACGGCACCGAAGGCGGCGCCGAACTGCGCGTGGTCGACTACGTCACCAGCGAATTCACCGTGTTCCGCAACGAGGACGGCGTGGTGGCCGACTACGAGGCGACTCCCGGCGACAACGGCGGACACGACCAGGTCGTCGCCGAGTTCGTCGCGGCCATCCGCGCCGGCGAGGCGGAGTGGACCAAGCACGACGGATCCCTCGGCCTGCGTCGCGCCGAGCTCATCGACGCGTGCTACCGCTCAGCCGAAAGCGGCCACGAGGTGTCCCTGGGGTAGGCCGCGGCGCCCGGTTTCATCACGAGACTGCACGCCTACCCCGAGACGGTGGTCATTACCCGCTGTTTCGGGGTAGGCATGCAGTCTCGCGGAAATGGAGACGCGGCCCGCAGCTGCGCACGCCGCTTTAGGATGGTTCGGTGATCGAACCATCTCGGCGGCAGGCCGATGCCCGCGCCGCGGTCAACGCGCTCACCCGCGCCTCTCGCATTCTGGAGCGTTCGCTGCCCGACCTCAGCCTCGCGGACTTCAGGGTGCTCTCCGCAGTGGCGGAGGGAGAGGCTCGGGCGTCGCGGCTCGCGCATCGGCTGGCGCTCGGCAAACCGGCGATCAGTTCCACGGTCGACTCGCTCGTGCGGCGCGGACTGCTCACCAAACAGGCTCACGACGCCGACCAACGCGCGACCGACCTCGTGCTCACCACGACGGGAGAAGCTGCGCGCGCATCGGCAGAAGAGGCGCTCATTGCGGTCGTGACGCAGCTCGTCGACGACACGGACGACCCGGCCGCCACGCTCACGGCACTGGCGTCGCTCGAACCTGCGATCGAGCGAAGGCAGGCATTCATCGCAGCAGCGCGGCACGCGGCGGGGGCTGCCCTTTGACCCAGACGCAGGATCGCAACCAGGCCGATCAGCGACCGGTATCCCCACGCGAGGCAGCCAAGCCCGGATGGCTGCGCCGCCTCGGCCACTACCTCTGGCGCCACCGGGTGAACGTATCGATCGCGGTGTCGGCGGCCATCCTCGGGTCGGCGTGCCAGGTGGCCACACCGCTCATCGCCCGTCAGATCGTCGACGGCGTCATCATCGACAAGTCCGCACCGCTGCTGCCGTGGCTCGCGCTGCTCGTCGGACTGGCCGTCATCGCGTTCGGCTTCGCGTACCTGCGCAGGTACCGCGGCGGCCGCGTCGCGCTCGACGTGCAGAACGACCTGCGCAACAAGATGCACGACAAGCTGCAGCGACTGGATGCCGCCACCCTCGACACGATGCCCACCGGCCAGCTCGTCGCCCGCGCGAACTCCGACTCCGCGCTCGTGCAGGGCCTGCTGAACTTCCTGCCGCTCGTGTCGGGCAACGTGCTCATGATGGTGCTCTCGCTCGTCGTGATGTTTGTGCTCTCGCCACTGCTGGCGATCATCAGCCTCGCCGTGCTGCCCGCACTGCTCATCGTCAGTTACCGGATGCGCCGCCGTGTCTTCCCGGCCACGTGGGACGGGCAGCAGAAGGAGGGCGACCTCGCCGAGATCGTCGACGAAGACGTCGGCGGCGTGCGCGTCGTCAAGGCGTTCGGGCAGGAGCGACGCGAGTTGGAACGTCTCACCGCCACCGCCTCCGCGCTGTACGGATCGCAGATGCGTGCCGTGCGCATCCAGTCGCGGTACCAGCCGCTGCTCGAGGCGGTCCCGGTGCTCGGGCAGGTCGGGATCCTCGCGCTCGGCGGATGGCTCGCCCTCAGCGGCAACATCACGCTCGGCACATTCCTCGCGTTCTCCACGTACATCGCGCAGCTCATGGCGCCCGCGCGGCAGTTGGCGGGCATCCTGACGATCGGACAGATGGCGCGCACCGGGCTCGAGCGGATCTTCCAGCTGCTCGACCTGACGCCGGCGATCCAGGATGCGCCCGACGCCGTCGACCTCCCCGTCCGGCCAGGCACGATCGAGTTCACCGACGTCACGTTCGGCTACGAGCCCGAGACGCCCGTGCTGCGCGACTTCTCGCTCAGCGTGCGACCGGGGGAGCGCGTTGCGCTCGTGGGCGCGAGCGGAAGCGGAAAGTCCACCGTCGGACGCCTGCTCGTGCGGTACTACGACCCCGACGCGGGCGGTGTGGCGATCGGCGGAACGGATGTGCGCGACATCCGCCTCGGATCGCTGCGGCAGTCCATCGGCATGGCCTTCGAAGACGCGTTCCTGTTCTCCGAGTCGGTGCACGACAACATCGCCTACGGCGCACCGGATGCCACCGACGACGAGATCGAGACCGCGGCACGCGCCGCGCAGGCTCACGACTTCATCATGGATCTGCCCCGCGGATACGACACCGTGGTCGGCGAACGCGGGCTCAGCCTCTCCGGCGGACAGCGGCAGCGCATCGCGCTCGCGCGAGCGATTCTGCGCGACCCGGCCATCCTCGTGCTCGACGATGCCACCAGCGCCATCGACGCCCGCACGGAGCAGACCATCCACGACGCGCTGCGCAGCGTGATGGAGGACCGCACGGTGCTGCTGGTCGCCCACAGGCACTCCACGCTGCACCTCGCCGACCGCATCGTCGTACTGGAGCACGGCCGCCTCGTCGACCAGGGAACGCATGACGAGCTCATCGACCGCAGTGACACGTACCGCGCCCTGTTCGGCTCCACGGATGCCGCACGCCGCGGCGAAATCGACGCCCTAGCGGGTGCCGACGTCGACACTGTTCCCGCCGGTCGAGTAGCGCCGTCCGAAGGGCGACGCGTATCGAGACCCGACGACGCCGAAGGGGCTGGTTTCGATACGCCGCCGGCTGGCGCCGCCCGCCACTCAACCGGCGGGGTGGGCGGTGCTGCTTCCGCGCACTCAACGGGCGCGCGGCGCGGCAGCGTGCGGGCCACCGGCATCGGCATGGGGCTCGGCGGCGGAGGCGGCGGCATGCGCGGCATGGGCGCCGGCCTCGCGCCGACCCCCGAGCTGCTGGCCAGGGTCGCCGCGCTTCCCCCGGTGAAGGACTTCCCCGAGATCGACCTCGACCGCGAGGCGCGCCACGAGCGCGACTTCTCCCTCGGCAAGGTGCTGCGCGAGTTCCGCTGTCCGCTGCTGCTCGCGCTCGTGTTCGTCGTGATCGACGCGGTCATCGGACTCCTCGGGCCCGCCGTGGTCAAGACCGGGATCGACGACGGCGTCACCCGAGGCGTCGCAGCCGTGCTGTTCGGGGCATCCGCTCTCTATCTCGTCATCACGATCGCGGACCTGTTCAACGGCATGGCGGAGTCGTTCATCACCGGACGCGCCGCCCAGCGCATCATGCTGTCGCTGCGCATCCGGGTGTTCGCGCAGCTGCAGCGGCTCTCGCTCGACTACTACGAACGCGAGATGGCCGGCCGCATCATGACACGCATGACGACCGACATCGACCAGTTCGAGTCGCTGCTGCAGAACGGTCTGCTCGGAGCGCTCGTGGCGTTCGTCACATTCGTCGGTGTCGGAGTCGCGCTCGTCATCGTGGATGCCCCGCTCGGCCTCGCCGTGCTCACCGTGGTCATCCCGCTGGCCATCGCCACAATGTGGTTCCGCCGTCGTTCGTCCCGGCTCTACGACCTCTCGCGGGAGCGCATCGCCATCGTCAACGCGGCGTTCCAGGAGAGCCTGTCCGGTGTGCGCGAGTCGCAGGCGTTCACCCACGAGGAGGCGACCATGCGCCGCTTCCACGGACACGGCAGCGCCTACCTGCGCTCCCGCGTCGCGGCGCAACGCCTGGTCGCGATCTACTTCCCGTTCGTGCAGTTCCTCTCCGCCATCGCCGACGCCATCGTGCTCGGCCTCGGCGCAGCACTCATCGCGCAGGGCAACCTCACGGCGGGCGCGTTGATCGCGTTCCTGCTCTACATCGACATGTTCTTCTCGCCGATCCAGCAGCTCTCACAGGTGTTCGACGCCTGGCAGCAGACGCGAGTGTCGGTGTCACGCATCTCTGGTCTCATGAAGCTCGAGACGCTGACGCCCGCGCCCGAGCATCCCATCGCCGTCCGCCGGCTGACGGGCGACGTTGCGCTCGACGACGTGCACTTCGCCTACCCGACAGGGGCGGTCTCGACCGAGCTGCGCGGACCGCGGGATGCCCGCGACCCGCTCTCCCGCGACGCCGCGCACCGACGACCGCAGGAGGCGCTTGCCGGAATCGCGCTGGGCATCCGCCCGGGGGAGACCGTCGCGCTCGTCGGCGAGACCGGTGCAGGAAAGTCGACAGTGATGAAGCTGCTCGCCCGCTTCTACGACCCGGACCGCGGCGCGGTGCTGGCCGATGACATCGACCTGCGGAGGCTCGACCTCGGCGACTACCGGCGCAATCTCGGCTACGTGCCGCAGGAATCCTTCCTCTTCACCGGCACGGTAGCGGAGAACATCGCGTACGGGCGGCCGGATGCCCCCGCCACCGCCATCGAGGATGCCGCCCGCGCGGTAGGCGCCCACGACATGATCGAGACGCTGCCGTACGGCTACGACACGCCGATCGCCGAACGCGGCAAGTCGCTCTCCGCCGGGCAGCGGCAGCTGATCGCGCTCGCCCGAGCCGAGCTCGTGGACCCCGCGATCCTGCTGCTCGATGAGGCGACCAGCAACCTCGACCTCGCCACGGAGGCACGTGTGACGGATGCCATGCACCGCCTCGCCCGCGACCGCACCACGGTGCTCATCGCGCACCGTCTGCAGACCGCGATGGGTGCACACCGCATCGTGATGCTCGACCACGGCCGGGTCATCGAGGTGGGCTCGCACGACGAACTCCTGGAGCGTGACGGCGCCTACGCCGCGATGTGGCGGGCGTTCGAGCTCGCGACCACGTGAATCGAGCCGCTCAGCGGGGCTGCGCGGCCGCGCGCTGCTCGCCCGGCTGCTCCGGAGCCACGATCCGGGCCTGCAGCCTGCGGACGGCATCCAGATAGTCGCCGGTCCAGACGATGCGCACGGCGGTCGGCGTGCTCTTGCCCGACTCGTCACTGAGGTCGAGACGCACCGAGTCGATCAGCTCACTCGTCAGAACGGGACTGGGCTCAGGGGCCGACGGCGGCTCATCGCGCCGCAGGAGGCTGGCGCCCAGCTGTCTGCACCACTGGCTCAGCACGGCCGACGACGCCTCGAGCGCACGCCTGGCCCGCGCGCGATCGCCCTGGGTCGTGCCATCCTCGTCGCTCCACATGTCGACGATCGCGTCGCACACCAGCCGAATGGCGGCAACACCGGCGACGGCGGCGGATGCCTCGGCCAGCGGCACGCGACGAGTGGAGCGCTCCGTGAGATAGGTGCGGAACGTGTCGTCCAGCCTGCGTGATGCCGCGGCCGTGCGTCTGGCCTCCGTCGCCGGGAGTGGATGCTTGGCCACGCTCGCATCGCATCGGTCAACCCCGAACGCCACCGCCGCGAACAGGTAGTCCGCCAGGCTCGAGTACGCCTCCGAGAGTGCCCCGCGGAGTGCGGCCGCGGCTCCGCGCGGCCAGAACAGCAGGCCGACGAACAGGCTGACCAGAAAGCCGAGCACGATGTCTTCGATGCGGTAGAGGCCGACGCTCCAGCCGACGGGCTCGATGATGTTGAACAGGAGCACGAGCGTGAGCGTGAAGGCGGCCTGTCCTGCCGCGAACGAGATCACGGTCGGCGCCACCCCCGCGATGAGCATCGAGACGGGGAGCACGATCCACAGGGCGACAGGGTTCGTGCCCATCACGGCCAGCAACGCACCGCCGAGTACCACGCCGACCGCGGTGCCGATCACTCCGCGCAGCGCGTTCTGTCCCGTGCTCAGCGCGTTCGTCCGCAGCACCGACATCGTGCCGAGCACGACCCAGAACGAGTGCTGCACGCCGGTCAGGTCCGCCAGTAGCACGGCGACGCCGAGGGCTGCTGCTCCGCGGATGCTGTTGTGCAACCACACCGAATGCCATTCCAGCTGTGCACGTGCGCGCTCGAGCCCGGCGCTGAACGTTCCGATCAGGTCACCTGGCTGCCTTCCCAGCGCCTTGTCCCACCAGCTGCGGCGCTCGGCCGCTGCGGTCAGCGCGATGTTCCGCCCGACCTGCGACACCGCGTAGCTCAGCTCCTGCGCCCGGAAACCCGGATCCAGCGCCGAGACGAAGCGGTCCGCCTGATCCGTGCCGTCCGACCGGTCAGCCCTGGCGGGCAGGCCGGTCAGGGCGCGTTCGGCCACGGCGGCGCGCGCGTCAGCAAGCCGTGCCAGTGCCTCCTCCAACTCGGCGGTGGCAGCCCCGTGGCTCAACAGGATGTCCGCGCCGCGCTCGAGCACATCGGCGGCCGTGATCTTCGACTGGCAGACATCCCGGTAGACGGCGTCAGAGCCGGCGAACGTGAGCCGCGGCACGAAGGCGGACTGGGCGACGACCGCCTGCAGCCAGTACAGCTCGTCGACGAGCCGCACGACGGTGCGAGCCGGCGTGTTCAGGCCCGTCGGCCGATACGGGGTGGCGAGAAACATGGCCCGCAACGCCTCGACCGTGGCATCCGCTCGAGTGGCGGCGCGGTCGCGCTCTTCCCCCGCCGCCTCGCTGCGTCCGCTGAGCACGAACTCGGCATCCGCCCGCAACCGAGCGGCCAGCGCCCTGCACGCTTCGGCCGCGCTGGTGCGTAGCGGCATCCGAACGGGCGCCGGCCAGAGCAGGGCGATCGCGGCGAACCCCACCAACGACGCGGTTCCCCAGCCGGCCAGGCGTGGCCACAGGGTCTCGATGCCGCCGGGGAGCGAGACCGGCAGGATGAATGTCAGCAGAAGCGCGGTGCTGGCCGAGGCGAGCACATCGCTCACCGTCCCGACGAAGAGCACCACGAACGCGACCACCGCCATCGACAGCGCCCCGAGCCACGCGGGAGCGGCCAGAAGCGTGCCGAGGCACACGAACACGCCGCCGGCGATGGCGAGAGCGAGCTGCGCCTGGAGACGTTCCCTGATCGTGCCGCCGAAGCCGACGAAGAGCAGCATCGCGAGCGACCCGAACGCGCAGAACAGGGAGAAGTCGGGATTGCGCACCACGTAGAAGCCGAACGCGAAGAGGGCGGGCATCACGATCGCCGCTCGTCCCGCCCTTCGCAGGGCTCCGAGGTCGGGATCGTGGCGCTTGAACCACGCCCACGAGCTGTTCAGCACGGCGCCATCAGACCTTGGCGTCCTGCCGGGGGATGAGGATCTGCTTGATGATCAGCAGGATGCTCGCGGTCACCGGAATCGCCACGAGCGCCCCGAGCAGGCCGAGCAGTGTGCCGCCGACCAGCGCGCCGATCACGACGAGCGCTCCCGGCACCGCGATCGCCCGGTTCATCACGCGCGGCGTGAGGACATATGCCTCGATCTGCATGTACACGATGTAGATGATCGCGAACACCAGGGCGCCGATCGGGCTGCTGAACAACGCGATGATCGTGCCGGCGATCCAGAAGAGCACGGACCCGACCAGTGGGATGAGCGTGATGCAGAACGCGGCGACGGCCATGAGCAGCGGGAAGGGCAGTCCGAGGAACAGGTAGAGCAGGAACGCGATGACGGCGTTGCAGAAGGCGAGCACGACCATCCCGCCGAGATAGCCGCCGATTCCCGACGAGATCTGCTCCATCATCGACGACACGGTGCGGCGGTTGCGCGCCGGTGCGAGACGCGTGAACGCGGCCTTCATGGCGGGCAGCGTCGCCAGGAAGTAGAGGCTGAGCACGAGCACGATGATGACGCCGGAGATGACCGACCCGATCGTGAACCCGACCTTCACCACGCCGCCGCCGATGGCCGCGATGTTCGCCGGGTTGGCGAGGAAGTTCTTGATCTGATCGGTGATGTTCGACACCTGGTCGCCGAAGTTCGACTGCAGCCAGCTGTAGAAGTCCGAGTGCTGAAACGCGGTGATGGTCTGCGGGATGTTGTTCACGAACTGGCTGATCTGCCGAACCATCGTCGGCACGATGAGCCACAGCACGCCGACGAGGATGAGCGCGAATGCCGTGTAGACCATCACGATGCCCCACGGACGCTTCACCTTGTGCCGCTCCAGCGTGCGCACGACCGGGTCGAGCCCGAGCGCGGCGAAGAGCGCGAACACGATGTAGATGATGATCGTCGACAGGTTCGAGAACGCGACGCCGACGGCGAACGCCGCGAGGCCGCCGATCGTCAGCGAGAAGCCGACGACGAACGGATGATTGAGGTTGGCCCAGAAGGTGCGCGACGGCACGGCTTCGTGGGCGCGCAACGCGGCCGCGTCGGCGGCTTCGGATGCTGCTTCGGCTTCATGCTCGGTGTGATCGGACGCACCCGTCATGGCGACACTCTACGGGCGCGAGGTCGAGCATCCTAAAGGTCTAACATCCGACCATTGACAGCAGTGGTCGGGCAGCGCAAGAATCGCGATCGACGCGTCGACGACGACGCGGCCCCCCGACCCGATTGGCAGTGACACCGTCATGACCGAAGACACACTGGCTGGGCAGGAACCCGGCGACTCCGACGCGCATGTGGACGAGGTGCTGGATGCCGACGCCGCGGCGCTGGCGAAACTCGGCTACAAGCAAGAGCTGCACCGCGGCATGTCCGGCTTCTCGAACTTCGCGGTCTCGTTCTCGATCATCTCCATCCTCGCGGGATGCATCACCTCGTACGCCATCGCACTGAACTCCGGGGGACCGGCCGCCATCAACATCGGATGGCCGCTGGTCGGCGTGTTCGTGCTGCTCGTCGCTCTCGCGATGGCGGAGGTGTGCTCCAGGTATCCCACCGCAGGCGGCCTGTACTTCTGGGCCGGGCGCCTCGCCAAGAAGAACAAGCGTCAGTGGGCGTGGTTCGTGGGCTGGTTCAACTTCCTCGGCGAGGTCGCGGTGACCGCGGCCATCGACTTCGGAGCGGCGACCACGATGAACGCGTTCGCGGCGCTCGTGTGGGGCATCACGCCGACCGCCCTCGGCACGTTCCTCACGTTCGTGGTGCTCATCGTCATCCACGGGCTGCTGAACACGTTCGGCGTGAAGCTGGTGAGCATCCTCTCCAACGTCTCCGCCTGGTGGCACATCGTCGGCGTGCTGATCATCGTCGGCGTCCTGTGGATCCTCCCGACGCACCACCAGAGCTTCACCTGGACGATGACGGCCTGGCACAACTCGACCGGGTTCTCGTTCGCCCCGTACGTGTTCCTGATGGGTCTGCTGATGGCGCAGTACACGTACACCGGATACGACGCCTCCGCGCACGTTGCCGAGGAGACGAAGGGCGCTGCCCGGTCCGCGCCGAGGGGCATCGTGATGAGCGTCGTGATCTCGATCATCGGCGGCTGGATCCTGCTCTACTCGATCACCGCGGCCATCCAGAACGGAACGAGCGCGGGCCTGGACAAGCTGGCCGCATCGAGCACGGGGCTGCCGCCCGCGCAGATCTTCCTCGATGCGCTGAACAACCCGACGATGGCGAAGTTCCTGCTCTTCATCGTGTGCGGGGCGCAGTTCTTCTGCGGCATGGCATCCGTCACCGCGAACTCGCGTATGAGCTACGCCTTCTCGCGTGACAACGCCATCCCGGGATCGCGCTGGTGGTCGAAGGTGAACCCGCGCAGCGGAACCCCGACCAACTCGGTGTGGCTGTGCGTGTGCCTGTCGGTGATCCTCACCGTGCCTGCGCTGTTCAACAACACGGCCTATCTCGCGGTCACCTCGATAGCCGTGATCGGGCTGTACATCGCGTACGTGACGCCGGTGCTGCTGCGACGGCTGAACAAGGAGTTCGTGCCCGGGCCATGGCACCTGGGCAGGTGGAGCCCGCTGGTGGGATGGATCGCGGTCTGCTGGGTGATCCTCATCTGCATCCTGTTCGTGCTTCCGCCGGTCACGCCGATCACCGTCGACACGTTCAACTACGCGCCGATCGCCGTCGTGGTGGTCGCCGTCCTCGCGATCGCGCTCTGGTACGGCCGCGGACGCCGTCACTTCATGAGCCGCGAGGAATCCGAGCATCTGACTCTCGCCGCCGACAGACTTCTGGAGGAATGACCGACGGAAGGGATGGCGCAGGCTCCATGACGATGACACAGACCCCTCTCGTCGACGCGGTGCTGCAGCCGGTGCGCGACCACATGGCCTTCGAATCGTGCGTCGAGCAACTCGGCTCGGCGATCCAGCTCGGAGTGTTCCGGCCAGGCGACAAGCTGCCCACGGAACGCGAGCTCGCGGTCCGGATGAACGTGTCCCGCTCCACGGTGCGCGAGGCGATCAGTGCGTTGCGTGCTGCCGGCATGGTGACGACGACGAGAGGCAGGGGTGGGGGATCGGTGGTCGGGCACGCGGGGGCGGCCCGACCGCGCACGGATTCGGGGGTTTCCGTCTCCCCGTCCCGCGCCGAGCTCGACGATCTTCTCGTCTTCAGACGGGTCGTCGAGCCCGGTGCCTGTCAGACGGCGGCATCCACGAGCATCGGTGACGAGCAGAGGCAGCTGCTGCTCGCCGCGCTGGCCGACTTCGACACGAGCAGCGTGCCGGAGCTCTACCGCCAGGCCGACGCCCGCCTGCACCTGGCGGTCGCGGCGGCGTGCGGATCGCCCAAGCTCTCGAAGGCGGTCGGCTGGGTGCAGACCAGGGTGCACGAGTACCTGTCGGAGATCCCGTTCCTGGCGACGAACATCGTGAGCTCCGACGAGCAGCACGCCCGCATCGTGCACGCCATCATCGACGGCGACGCCGAGACCGCACGAACCACCATGGAGAAACACTGCGACGCCACAGCGGCGCTGCTGAAAGGACTTCACCCGTGACCACGCTGACAGACGGCGCCGCGAGCGTCGGCACGAGTGCCGCGGCGAGGCATCCGCGCAACGAACGGATGTTCACCCTCGACAGCCTGCGCGAGGCGATCGACGCCGGCGACATCGACACCGTCATCCTCGGGTTCACCGACATGCAGGGCAGGCTGCAGGGCAAGCTGCTGCACGGCCGGTTCTTCCTCGACACCGTGGTCGAGCACGGCACCGAGGGATGCAACTACCTGCTCGCCGTCGACGTCGACATGAACACGGTCGACGGCTACGCGGTCTCCTCCTGGGAGCAGGGGTACGGCGACATGGTGTTCGTGCCCGACTGGGGGACCATCCGCCGCCTGCCGCACCTGGAGAAGACCGCGCTCGTGCAGTGCGACCTGACGTGGATGAACGGCGAGGATGCCCGCGTGTCACCTCGCTCCATCCTGAAGCGCCAGGTGCGGCAAGCCGCCGAGCACGGCTGGACCGCGCTGGCCGGGACCGAGCTGGAGTTCGTCGTATACGAGAACAGCTACGAGGATGCGTTCGACCGCGGCTACCGCGGGCTGACGCCGGCGAACCAGTACAACGTGGACTACTCGCTGCTCGGCTCGAGCCGGGTTGAGCCGCTGCTGCGGAGCATCCGCAATGCCATGTACGAGGCTGGACTGAACCCCGAGTCGGCGAAGGGCGAGTGCAACCTCGGGCAGCACGAGATCGCGTTCCTGTACGACGAGGTCGTGGTCACGGCCGACAACCACTCGGTGTACAAGCTCGCCGCGAAGCAGATCGCCGCGCAGGCCGGCAAGTCCATCACGTTCATGGCCAAGCCGAACGAGCGCGAGGGCAACTCGTGCCACCTGCACCTCTCGCTGCGCGGACTGGACGGCGATCTGGTGTTCTGGGACGCGTCGACCGGCGCTCGCACTCCGCTCTACGACCACTTCATTGCTGGCGTGCTCGCAACGACGCGCGAGTTCACGCTGTTCTACGCGCCCAACATCAACTCGTACAAGCGCTTCGCGGAGGGGTCGTTCGCCCCGACCGCGGTGGCGTGGGGGTTGGACAACCGCACCTGCGCCCTGCGACTCGTCGGGCACGGGGCCGGTGCACGCGTGGAGAACCGGCTGCCGGGCGGCGACGTGAACCCGTACCTCGCGCTGGCGGCCATGCTCGCCGGCGGCCTGTACGGCATCGAGCACGAGCTGGAGCTGGAACCGGAGACGACGGGCAACGCGTACACGGCGGATGCCCCGCGTGTGCCCGCCACTCTGCGCGACGCCCGCGACGCTCTCGCCGGCTCGCGCATCGCGCGGGAGGCGTTCGGCGACGACGTGATCGACCACTACCTGCACTACGCCGACGTGGAACTGGCCGCGTTCGATGCCGCCGTCACCGATTGGGAGCTGCGCCGCGGCTTCGAGAGACTCTGAAGAGATGACCCTGACCGACATGCACCACGAAGCGCCGGCATCCGGGCTGCCGTCCTCGGCTTACTCCGGCGGCGGCAGCACGACGCTGATCGATCCGTCGAACGGGCGAGCCTTCCTCGAGCTGCCGCTGGCCGGACTCGAGGAGACGGATGTCGCCATCCGCCGCGCCCACGACGCGTTCGCCTCCTGGCGACAGGTCGCTCCCGGCGAGAGGGCTCGTCTGCTGCGCGCGTTCGCGGCGACGGTCGACGCCCACCTCGAGGAGCTCGCGGCACTGGAGGTGCTGAACTCCGGGCACACGATCGGCAACGCGCGGTGGGAGGCCGGCAACGTTCGCGACGTGCTGAACTACTACTCCGCGGCTCCGGAGCGGCACTTCGGACGGCAGATCCCGGTGGCCGGCGGTCTGGACGTCACCTTCCACGAACCGCTCGGCGTCGTCGGGGTGATCGTGCCGTGGAACTTCCCGATGCCGATCGCCGGCTGGGGCTTCGCGCCCGCGCTCGCCGCGGGCAACACCGTGGTGCTCAAGCCCGCCGAACTGACGCCGCTGACCGCGATGCGCATCGGCGATCTCGCATTGGAGGCGGGCATCCCCGAGGGCGTGTTCACCGTACTGCCTGGCCGCGGGTCCGTCGTCGGCGAACGGTTCGTCACGCATCCCCTGGTGCGCAAGGTGTGCTTCACCGGATCGACAGAGGTGGGCAAGCGCATCATGCGCGGCTGCGCCGACCAGGTGAAGCGAGTCACCCTCGAGCTCGGCGGCAAGAGCGCGAACATCGTGTTCGCCGACGCCGACCTCGAGCAGGCAGCAGCTGCGGCACCGGGCGGCGTGTTCGACAACGCGGGGCAGGACTGCTGCGCACGCTCGCGCATCCTGGTCGAGCGCAGCGTCTACGACCGGTTCATGGAGCTGCTCGAGCCGGCCGTGCGCGACTTCCGCGTGACCGATCCTGCCGACAGTGAAGCCCAGATGGGACCGCTCATCTCGTCCGGTCAGCTGCACACCGTTCGCGGCTACCTGGATGACGCCGACATCGCGTTCACCGGCTCCGCACCGGTGGAGACAGGCGGATTCTGGTGCCCGCCGACGGTGGTCGTGCCCCGCGGGCCATCCGATCCGGTATGGCGCGAGGAGGTGTTCGGACCCGTCGTGGCCGTCGTGCCGTTCAACGACGAGACGGATGCCATTGCCCAGGCGAACGACAGCGACTTCGGTCTCAGCGGCTCGATCTTCACGCGTGACGTCGGCCGCGCCCTGCGGGTGGCCCGTGGCGTGGAGAGCGGCAACCTCTCGGTGAACTCGCACTCGTCCGTCCGGTATTGGACGCCGTTCGGCGGCTTCAAGCAGTCCGGCCTCGGCCGCGAGCTCGGCCCCGACGCTCCCGACGCGTTCAGCGACGTGAAGAACGTGTTCATCGCATCGTGAGCTCGCCGAGCTCGACCACGCACAGCAGCAAAGGAAACAACCAGATGACAGGCAAACTCGACGGCAAGGTCGGCGTGATCACCGGCGGATGCTCCGGCATCGGCCTCGCGACCGCGCGCAAGTTCCACGCGGAGGGCGCGACGGTCGTCATCGGCGACCTCGACACCGAGCGGGGAACGGCCATCGCCTCCGAGCTGGACGGCTCGTTCGTGCGCGCCGACGTGACGAACGCGGATGACGTGAACACGTTGTTCGCGCACGCCAAGGAGCGGTACGGGCGGGTCGACATCGCGTTCAACAACGCCGGCATCTCGCCGGCCGATGACGACTCGATCCTGAAGACCGGCATCGAGGCGTGGGACCGCGTGCAGCGGGTCAACCTGACCAGCGTCTACCTGTGCTGCAAGGCCGTGCTGCCGTACATGCTCGAGCAGGGCGGCGGGTCGATCATCAACACGGCATCCTTCGTCGCGGTCATGGGGGCTGCGACCTCGCAGATCTCGTACACCGCGTCGAAGGGCGGCGTGCTTGCGATGACCCGCGAGCTCGGCGTGCAGTTCGCGGGCAAGGGCATCCGGGTCAACGCACTCTGCCCGGGGCCGGTGAACACACCGCTGCTGCAGGAACTGTTCGCGAAGGACCCGGAGCGTGCTGCCAGGCGCCTCGTGCACATCCCGATGGGACGGTTCGCCGAGCCGGAGGAGATCGCGAACGCCGTGGCGTTCCTCGCCGGCGACGAGTCGAGCTTCATCACCGCAACCGAGTTCCTGGTCGACGGCGGCCTGAGCCACGCCTACGTGACGCCGCTGGAGAGCGACTTCGAGTGAGCGAAGCGGCACGGATGCCCGTCATCGGCATCACCACCTACCACCGCCCAGCGTCGTGGGGCACGTGGAGCGACGTCGAGTGCGACCTGCTGCCGTCCGCCTACGCGCAGTCGGTGACCGGTGCCGGAGGTGTGCCGTTGCTCGTCCCGCCGCTCGCCACGGCGGAGGCCGCCGACTCGACCGTTGCCGCCCTCGACGGACTGATCATCGCGGGCGGCGAGGACATGAACCCGGCCGCCTACGGCGCGGAGCCCGACCCGCACGTCACGGGCTGGGTCGACGCCCGCGATGCCGGCGAACTGCTCCTGCTCGACGCCGCCGAGCGCGTCGGCCTGCCCGTTCTCGGAATCTGCCGTGGCATGCAGGTGATGGCCGTGCACTCCGGTGGGTCGCTCATCCAGCACCTTCCCGATGCGATCGGTCACGCCCGTCACGCGGCGACCGATGGCACCTACTCCGACACCGATGTGCACGTGGATGCCGCCTGCCGACTGGCGTCCCTCCTCCCCGGCGACTTCACGGTCGCGAGCCATCACCACCAGGCCGTGGCGGAGCATCCGGGATTCCTCGCAGCGGCACGCGACGACGACGGAGTGCTGCAGGCGATGGAGGCGCCGGGGGAGCGGTTCGCGGTGGCGGTGCAGTGGCATCCGGAGCAGCATGACGACGCGGGCCTGTTCGCCGGCCTCGTGGCCGCCGCCCGCCGCTACCGCATTCGGTGAGCTCGCGCGACTCGGTTATCCGAGGCGGTCGAGTTCCTCCTGGGTCAGCTCGATGTCTACCGCGGTGACCGAGTCGAGGATGCTCTCCGGACGCGACGCTCCGGGAATCGGGATCACGCCCGGTCCCTTCGCGAGCTCCCATGCGAGCGTGACCACCTGCGGGCTCACGCCACGAGCATCCGCGACGTCTTGGAACGCCTCGAATCCTTCCCCCGCACCATTGCGGCCGATGCCGCCCAGTGGGCTCCAGGGCAGAAACGCGATGCCGAGCTCGGTGCAGTAGTCGAGTTCGGGCTGGCTGGAACGGAACCGCGGCGAGAACTGGTTCTGCACCGACACGAGGCGTCCTCCGAGCACGTCTTGCGCGATGTCGATTTGTTCGACGTTCGCGTTCGAGATACCCGCCATCTCGATCACGCCATCGTCGAGCAGGTCGCGCAGTGCGGTGACCGATTCGGTGTAGGGGACGGAAGGATCGGGTCTGTGGAATTGGTACAGTCCGATTCGCTCTACACCGAGGCGACGACGTGACTCCTCAGCAGCCCCACGGATGTAGTCCGGATTGCCGTTCACGGTCCAGCTCCCATCGCCTGGGCGCAGGTGCCCGCCCTTCGTGGCGACGAGTACGTCGGACGTGTCACCGTCGTACTCCCGAAGTGCTTTGGCGATGAGTGCCTCGTTGTGACCGACCTCGTCGGCATGGACGTGGTACGCATTCGCCGTGTCGATCAGTGTGACGCCGGCATCCAGAGCGGCGTGGATCGCGGCGATCGATCGCTTCTCGTCGGGGCGCCCCTCGATCGACATCGGCATGCCGCCGAGTCCGATGGCGCTGACGGTGCGGTCCCCGAGGGGTCGTTGCTGCATGGTGGCTACGCTACCGGCGGTGCCCCGGCACCATCGACGCTTCTGCGCAGCTTCTCGCACAGTGCCTCGAGCTGCGCGAGTTCCTCCGGCGTGAGCGCGCTGCCGACGTGGTCGATGATCGACCGGCCGTGCTGCACGGCGCAGTGCCGGTACAGCTCGTAGCCGGCATCCGACAGTCGAACGATGGCGCCGCGGCCGTCATCCGGCTCAGGGCACTTCGACAACAGTCCGCGTTCGATGAGCCGGTCGACGAGACGACTGACGCTGGGCTGGGTGAGCAGCACCTGCGTGCGCAGATCGCGCATGCGGATGCTGCGGTTCTCCTGCTTCGAGATGGTGTGCAGCACGTCGTACTCGGTGAGGCTGAGGTCGGCGTCGCGCGGGAACTCCGCGCTGAGCGTTCGCATCACCGTCACCTGGGCACGGAACAGCGACTCCCACGCACTGATCGCGGACTTCTTGGCCACGGTGTCGCCCCCTTCGCGCCTCGACGACGTCGCGTTCCAGAGTACGGCTCACCCCCGACGAACGTCCCCGTCAAGGCCGGGCCACGAGGCGGCCCGGTTGCTCGCGCTTCGCGCTCAACAGGCTCAGTCGGCTCGGCGCTGAACGCAAGCGTTCCGCGCTCTCACCTCGATCGTCTGTAGCCTGGGGGCATGGATGACCGTCACCCCACCTACCCCGCCCGGACCGGTGCATCCGGAGCCTGGGTCTGGATCGCCTTCGGTCTCGCCGTGCTCGGCGCCGCCGGTTTCGTGATCACGTTGCTCACGAACGGTCACTACAGCGGCTGACCTTCGGCACAAGACAGAACGAGGGCCGGTCGTAGAGGCTTACGACCGGCCCTCTCCCTTGCACCAAGAGTGTCCTGCAATCACATTCCACACCGACCGCCACAGCAAACAGCCGGTGCTCTTGCACTCTATAACGAACAGGTAACGGGGCGCTAGTTATCGTTCCGTTATTTTTCTTGTGAATTCGTGATGACCGCACGAGGGCGGGTCGGCGTCGCTGGACCGGTCCGAACCGACCCTTGACCCAGTGCAATCGGCTCGCAATACTAAACCAAATGGTAAAGCGATCTTCGGCATTGACGACCGTGTACGCGGCCCTCGCCGATCCGACCCGCCGCAGGATGCTCGAGGACCTGCGCGACGGAACGCGCACGGTGAGCGAGCTGCGGCATCCGTCGACCATCACCCTGGCGGCCGTGGGCAAGCACATCGCCGTGCTCGAGGCGGCCGGACTCGTTCGAACCGTGAAGAGCGGTCGAGTGCGCTCGTGCCACCTCGTTCCTGGCGCGCTGGGTGAGGCGCAGAAGTGGATTGAGGAGCAGAACCGCTTCTGGAACGAACGCCTCGACGCGCTGGCCGACCACCTGCAGACGAAGGACGACTCATGACCGAGATCCGAATCCACCGCGAACTGCACGCACCGATCGGCGACGTCTGGAGATCGCTCACCGACCCGGACGAGCTCGCCTCCTGGTTCTGGCCGCAGCGGTTCGGCACCGAATGCCGAGTCGACCTTCGCGTCGGCGGCACCTATCGCATCGACGGGGTGGCGGCAGGGGTGGCCGTGTCTGGCGGGTACGTCGCTGTCGACGAGCCGACGTCGTTGTCGTTCACGTGGGCGTGGGACGGCGATGACGAACAGACCCTCGTCACGATCTCCCTCGCTCCGACGGATGCCGGCACCACCCTCGATCTGCTGCACGAGCGATTCTCGAGCGCGCAGACGGCGGTCGATCACGAACAGGGCTGGAACGACTGCCTCGATCGTCTGAGCTCGGCGGTGCGGGCCTGATCCCCTAGCGTCGGTCCCGTCCGCAGCCTGAGCGCCTCACACGAGCGTGACGCGCTGGATCTCCGTTCGCGCGATCGCCCTGTCGCGCACGTTGGATGCCGCCGTGCGCCTTGGGTCGCGCATGTAGGCATCCAGTCCGGAGTCCTCGGCGAACTCGATGATCTGCGTCTCGAACGGATGCCCGTCAGCAGACGCCGCATCGCCCGCGTTCGTCCCATCGTCGTCGCCTGCCCGAACGCGGGCGACGACCCGCGCGCCGTGCTCCGGCAGCAGTGCCAGCACCGAATCCTCATACGCGACGAGGGCATCCTCCTGCCCGGCATTCGGCCACAACGTCACGCACAGCACCACACTCATGCGATGACCGTACCGAAGGTCGGAGCGGCGGCGCGCTACCTGTGTCGTTCTTCAAGCCCCGCTTGACACAATTCATCGCGCGATGAATTATTGGCTCATCGAGCATCGAGGAGGTCACCATGCGCGCGATCGTGCTCAAGGAATTCCAGGAGCTACGCCGCGATCGGCGCACGCTCGCGCTGCTCATTGTGATGCCGTTGCTGCTGCTCGTGATCTTCGGGTACGCGGCGAACTTCACCGTGGACCACCTCTCGGTGGCCGTGTATGGCAGCCAAGCGACGACGGTCACGAAGCTCATCGACGACAACTCACAGCTGAAGAACCACCTCGACGTCGTGACCACAGACGCGAACGGGACGAAAGCGGATGCCAGCGAGGAGCTGCGCAATGACCGCGCCGACGTCGCGATCTACGCGGTGCAGGCATCCGGTGCGTCCGCTTCGGGTGGCGTGGATGCCCACGTCTATATCGACGGCTCGAACCTGTTCGCGGCGCAGTCGGCGAAGACGATCTTCGCCCAGGTGCAGCAGCAGCTCACGCAGCAGGCGGCCGCGGCTCAGGCAAAGGCAGCCCAGGCATCTGGAGCCCAGGCGTCCGGCTCGCAGGCATCCGGCGCGCAGCCCATGCAGGCATCCGGCGTGCAGCCCATGCAGCTCACGGTCACCACGCTGTTCAACCCCGACCTGAAGACGTCGTGGGTGATGATTCCGGCCATCATCGGGCTGATCCTCACGTTCATCGGCACGATCATCACCTCGATCGGCCTCGTGCGCGAACGCGAGGCGGGAACGCTCGAACAGCTCGCCGTGATGCCGCTACGGGCCAGCGCCGTGGTGCTCGGCAAGATCTCGCCGTACTTCCTGCTCGCCTGCTTCGACATGGCGCTGATCACCGTGCTCGGACTGCTGCTGTTCGGCGTTCCGTTCAACGGGAACCCGCTGATCTTCATCGTCGGGGCGGCGCTGTTCCTCTTCGTCGTGCTCGGGCTCGGGGTGCTGATCTCCTCGGTATCGCGAACAACCGGGCAGGCGATCCAGCTGGCATTCATGGTGCTGCTGCCGCAGATCCTGCTCTCCGGCATGATCTTCCCGCTCTCGGCGATGGCGGCCGGCGTTCGCTGGATCGGCTACTTCCTGCCGCTCACCTGGTTCACGATGATCTCGCAGGGTGTCATGATCCGGGGTGCCAGCTGGGATTCCCTCTGGTTCCCGCTCGTCATCCTCGCCGTCATGGCCGTCGTCATCTTCGGCCTCGCCGTCGTTCGCCTGAGCCGCAGCATCTCGCCGGTGAAGCAGCGCAGGCATCCCGAGCATGCGGATGCCGCGCCACGGCACGCGGCCGAGGCGGCGTGATGTCCGCCCCGTTCGGCGTCACCGACCTGACCGTGCGGTTCGGCCGCGTCACGGCGCTCGACGACGTGTCGCTTCGCGCTCTTCCCGGCGAGGTCACGGCGATCGTCGGCGGAGACGGCGCAGGCAAGTCCACCCTGCTGCGTGTACTCGCGGATCGCTTGCGAGCGGATGCCGGCACCATCCGCACCCTGGATCGCACGCGCTTCGGATACCAGCCGGCCACCTCCGGCGTGTGGCCGACCCTGACCGTCGAGGAGAACCTCGAGTTCGTCGGGAGGTCGTACGGGATGCCCGCCACGAGCATCCGGACCCGCTCCGCCGAGCTGTTGGACCGCGCAGGTCTTTCGACTGCTCGCCACCGGCTGGGACACGCGCTCTCCGGGGGAATGCGGCAGAAGCTCGGCTTCGTGCTCGCCATTCTGCACGACCCGGAGCTCGTGCTGCTCGACGAGCCGAGCACCGGCGTCGACCCGGTCAGCCGTGTGGAACTGTGGCGCCTCATCAGCGCTACGGCACGCAGCACGACCGCCGACGGACACCCGACTACCGTCGTCATGGCGACGACGTACCTCGACGAGGCGCAACGGGCGGCGTCGGTACTCGCCCTGGATGCC
>NZ_JBQCIE010000013.1:0-4648 GCF_051954055.1 Humibacter sp.
GCGGAAATGCGAAAAGCGCCGGGCGGACCCGGCGCTTGTTCGTGGCGCTACTTCTTGTTGCGACGCTGGTGGCGAGTCTTGCGAAGCAGCTTGCGGTGCTTCTTCTTCGCCATGCGCTTGCGGCGCTTCTTGATAACGGAACCCACAAAGACCTCACATAAGTTCATCGGGATGCTGCGCGACGCGCGGCAGCACGGTCGCCCAGTCTACCATCCGCAGAAGGTCCGAACATTCGGGCGACGGCTCAGCGCTTGCGCTTCGGACGCACCCGTTCGACCACGGTCGAGACGCGGTGGCTGGTGTCGGCGAACACCTTGCCCACCTGCTCCGCGAACTCCTTGGTCTCGTCCTTCAGACCGGCCACGACGGCGCTCACGTCGATGTCGGCGATGTCGAACTCGCCGCTGACGAACGGCATCAGCCAGTCCTCGATCTCCTCGAGGGGCCCCACGTCGATGCGGTAGTACCGGTGCTGGCCCTCCTCGCGCACGGTGACGAGTCCGGCCTCCCGCAGCACCTTCAGATGCTTCGACACCGTCGGTTGGCTCAGCTCGAGACCGCCGACGATCTGGGAGACGCTGATCTCGCCGCTGTCCGAGTTCTTGGATGCCTCGAGCAGCACGCGCAGGATGTCGCGCCGTGTGGCATCCGCGACGATGTCAAAGATGTCCGGCATCCACCCAGGTTACTGGGCGGGCGCCTGCCACACCATGCCCGCCGCGGCATCCGTTCCGCCGATACATGCCTCCTGCGGCACGTCTCCGGCGCACGGTAGCATCGACGGCGCGAGCAGACCGTGTTCGAGCAGTCGGGCAGGAGGGTGGCCGATGCGGGCGACGGCACAGGCATCCCGGCACCTCGTGCCCACCACCTGGTGGGGCCGCGTGCAGCTCCGCGTCAATGAGTTCGCCGGCGCCAGCCCTTCTCGGTTCGCCCTCGTCGTCTTCGCCTCGCTCGTGCTCGTGTTCACCCTGCTGTTCACGCTGCCGATCTCCGCTGCGGGCAGCTCGGGCACACCCCTGGCGGATGCCTTCTTCACCGCGGTCTCGGTGATCTGCGTCACCGGGCTCTCCACCGTGGACATGGCGACCCACTGGTCGGCATTCGGCAACGTGATCATCTACTTCGGCGTGCAGATCGGCGGTGTCGGCGTGCTGACGCTGGCATCCATCCTCGGCATGGTGATCTCGCGCAAGCTCGGCCTTCGCGCCAGGCTCATCGCCGCCAGCGACAGCAACCCGCTGCGGGCGCATGCGGGCCCCGTGGCGGAGGGCCAGGCCATCCGCCTCGGCGAGGTCGGCAACCTGTTGCGGACCGTGGCGCTGAGTGCCGTGATCATCGAGCTCGTGGTGGCGGTCGTGCTCTTCCCGCGGATGCTCGCGCACGGCTTCTCGCTCTACGACAGCGCGCTGAACTCGCTCTACTACTCGGCGATGGCGTTCACGAACACGGGCTTCACTCCGAACACCGCCGGGCTCACCCCGTTCGCGGATGACTACATCTTTCTCACCGCACTCATGGTCGGAGTCGTCGCCGGGGCGATCGGATTCCCCGTGATCTACGCGATCGCGCAGAATCTGCGGCGCAAGGTGCGGCGCCGGCTCTGGACGATCCACGTCAAGCTCACGCTCGTCACGTTCGCCCTATTGATGGTGGCCGGCTGGATCCTGTACTTCGCGCTCGAGGTCGGCAATCCGCAGACATTCGGCCCGGGCGGCACGGGGAATGCAGCGTTCCAGTCGCTCTTCATGTCCGTGATGGCCCGCTCCGGCGGATTCTCGGTGGTCGACGTCGACCACCTGCACCACGCGACGCTGCTCGTGACCGACATGCTGATGTTCGTGGGCGGCGGGTCGGCATCCACGGCGGGCGGCATCAAGGTGACGACGCTGGCGGTTTTGTTCCTGGCCGCGATGGCCGAGGCTCGCGGTGTCGACTCCATGGAGGCGTTCCGGCGGCGCATCCCCACAGACGTGTTGCGCGTCGCGGTGAGCGTCGTGCTGTGGGGAGCGACGATCGTGGCCGTGTCGACGGTGACCGTGATGGCGATCACGAAGGACACTCTCGACCACGCGCTGTTCGACGTGATCAGCGCGTTCGCGACGTGCGGGCTCTCCACCGGCCTGACGCAGCACGCCCCGACGGGCGCCGTCTACGTGCTCGCGTTCACCATGTTCCTCGGACGGGTGGGCACCGTGACGCTCGCCGCCGCGCTCGCGCAGTCGCAGCGCGGGCAGTACTACCAGCATCCGGAAGAGAGGCCCATCGTTGGGTGACCGCATCAGACACGACGCTCCCGTGCTCGTCATCGGCCTCGGCAGGTTCGGGGCGGCGACGGCCGGCCAACTCGACAGGCTCGATCGTGAGGTGCTCGCGGTCGACACCGACCTGGCGCTCGTTCAGAAGTGGTCGGAGCGCATCACGCACACCGTGCAGGCGGATGCCCGCTCCGTCGACGCACTGCGGCAGATCGGGGCGCAGGACTTCTCGATCGCCGTCGTCGCGACCGGGTCGTCGGTGGAGGCATCCGTTCTCATCACCGCCAACCTCGTTGATCTCGGCATCCCGCAGATCTGGGCGAAGGCGATCTCGAAGTCGCACGGCACCATCCTGGAACGCATCGGCGCGAACCACGTGATCTACCCGGAGGCCGAGGCGGGCGAGCGCATCGCCCACCTGCTCGCGGGACGGATGCTCGACTTCATCGAATTCGACGACGACTTCGTGCTGGTGAAGATGTACCCGCCGAAGGTGATCCGCGGAATCACGCTCGCGCAGTCCCAGGTGCGGCGCAAGTACGACATCACGGTCGTCGGCGTGAAGACGCCGGGCAAGCCGTTCACGTACGCGACCATGGACACGATCGTCTCCGACCACGACCTGATCATCGTGTCGGGCGCGAGCTCCGATGTGGAGCGCTTCGCCGCGCTGGAGTGAGGCGGTCAGCCTGCGGCGAGTTCGCGCGCGCGGGCCAGCGCGGCATCCGTCGCGCGGTCGAAGACCGACTCGAGGTCGGCATCCTGCAGCACCGCCACGGCACGCTCGGTCGTGCCCTTCGGGCTCGTGACCTGGATGCGCAGCTGCTCCGGTGTTGCGTCCGACGCGTCGAGCAGCGCCGCGGCTCCGATGAACGTGCCCTCGACCAGTTCGGCAGCCTGCTCGGGCGTGAAACCCTTCGAGATCGCTGCCGCGGTGAGCTGCTCGATGAGGTAGAACACGTACGCGGGACCGGAGCCGGAAATCGTGCTGAGGGCATCCAGCTGCGATTCGGGCACCTCGACAACGGTTCCCACCGTCTCGAAAAGCTCGCGCACGAGCGCGACCTGCTCGGACGAGGAACGCGTGCCGGCGCTGACTCCCGTCACGGCCTTGCCCACGATGGCGGGGGTGTTGGGCATGGAGCGGACCACCGCGACGGATGCCGGCAACAGCTCCTCGAAGCGCGACACCGGGACTCCAGCAGCGACGCTGACGACGATCGCGTCCGGCTCGAGCGCGTCGGCGATCTCGGCGAGCAGGTCGGGCACCATCGGGGGCTTGACCGCGATGAGCACGATGCCGGCGCCTGTGACTGCAGTGCGGTTCGCGCCGGGGTGGTCCTCAGTGGCCAGCGAAGTGACGCCGTTCTCGGCGAGGGATTCCGCCGAGCGTGCGCTCCGGTTGGTCACGACGATGCCGCCGTCGACGTGCACACTCGGCTTCAGCAGCCCGCTCAGGATCGCCCTGCCCATCGACCCCGCCCCCAGGATCGCGATCTTCGGCAGCTCCACAACGCTCTCGCTCATGCGGACCAGCGTAGGAGGTTCCCGCAACGGCGCGGACGCCGCTCCGTCGGAGCGGACGCCGTCCCTAGGATGGAGCGCATGGCCGAGGGCAGCACCAGGGCGATCATCGCGGCGCTGGCCGCCAACCTCGGCATCGCGCTGACGAAGTTCATCGCGTGGATCTTCTCCGGCTCGTCGTCGATGCTGGCCGAGAGCGTGCATTCGCTCGCCGACTCGTGCAACCAGATCCTGTTGATGGTGGGCGGACGCCGGTCGAAGCGGCGCGCAGATCGCGAGCATCCGTTCGGCTACGGGCGCGAACGGTACGTGTACGCATTCGTCGTCTCGATCATCCTGTTCTCGGTCGGCGGCGTGTTCTCGGTGTACGAGGGCGTCGAGAAGATGCTGCACCCGCACCCGCTCGAGGTGTGGTGGCTCCCGCTCGCGGTGCTCGTGATCTCGATGGTTCTCGAGGGGTTCTCGCTGCGCACGGGCATCCGCGAGTCGCGCCCGCACAAGGGCCAAGGCTCGTGGGTGCGGTTCATCCGCCGGGCGAAGGCGCCGGAGCTTCCCGTAGTGCTCCTGGAGGATGTCGCCGCGCTCACCGGCCTCACGTTCGCGTTGTTCGGCGTAGGACTCACGATCCTCACCGGCAACGGCATGTGGGACGGCATCGGAACGATCCTGATCGGCGCGCTGCTCGTGGCCGTCGCTATCGTGCTCGGCATCGAGACGAAGAGCCTGCTGGTCGGCGAGGGAGCAAGCGAGACGGATGCCGCGGCGATCGAGCACGCGATCCTCGCGGGCGGTGAGACCGACCGCGTCATCCATTTGAAGACGCTCTACCTGGGGCCCGACGAGCTCCTGGTCGCGGCGAAGATCGC
>NZ_JBQCIE010000014.1:0-5720 GCF_051954055.1 Humibacter sp.
TCGACCGTGCGGTCGAGCGGCACATATTCGCATTTCGGCTATGTTCGCTTTCCGGCCATATGATCTGTCCGGGAGGCACACGTGGGGATCTTGATTTGCGGGCCGAAACAGGTCGAGTTCGACGACCGTCTGCTCACCCACCTCGAGGTGGTGATCGTCAACAAGTTCCGCCGGGGCGAGTCGTTCCTGCTGTCCTGGATCGACGATCAGTCCACCGGCGGCGGGCACAGCTCGCTGTGGATGGCATCCTCGACCCCGGTGTACTTCAAGTACCTCGGCTCGCGGGTACCCAACATCAATCGGGATTGGCTGCGCCTGCTGGAGGCGGAGGCGAACGGGTCCCGCGGACTCGTCGTGCTCGACGAAGACGGCTCTCCCGCGCGCGGCAAGAGCTCGCTCACAGCCTGAGCGCGACGGCGATCGGCGCGCGCGTCAGGAGGGACCTGGTCCGCGCCTTCTCCAGCCGAACCGGCGACGGCGCGCTCGGAGAAAGCCGGTCACGTCCGTGAATCCCCATCGGGCGGCCACGTCGCCCGCGGCTTCGTCGGCCAGCGGGGCAGACGCGAGCTCCTCGTGCGCGAGCTGCAGGCGAACCTGCCGCAGGTAGGCATCCGGAGTGCAGTTCTCGTGCCATGCGAAGGCGGAGACCAGCTCTGGAACGGATGCTCGAAGCGCGACGGCCGCGTCATCGACCGTGATCGGCTGTGCCGCGTGCTCATCGAAGTACTGCCTGGCTCGTCGGTGCAGGTGCTCCTGCTGAGCGGCGGATGCGCGACGCTCCGCAGGCTCGCCCGCCAGTCGGAACGACTCCAGAGCCGACACCGCCAGCAACCGATATGTGCTCGAGCGCACGATCGGATTCGCCAGCAGCCCGCGCTCCGCCTCGGAGCGAGCCATCTCCAGCGTCGCCTGCCACAGTCGCGCCCGCTTCGCGTCCGTAGGACGCGCACCCTCGAACGTCGGCTCCAGCCGGTCGTCGCCATACAGCAGTCGGGCGGTGCGGGTCAGATCGGCCATGCGGAGCCCGGCCGCGTGGATCTCGGAATCAGCCACCTTCGCCAGATAGGGCTTGCCTGGCTGGAAGAGCACGGGCTCTGCGTGGTCGCCCGACTCGTCGCCGACCTCCCAACGGAACCCGACCGAGGTGCTGGCGATCACGACCAGCTCGGGGTCGACCGTCGCGTTGTATTGCCCGGACATCTGCACGGTGGAAAGCAGGAAGCGCTCGTCCCCGACGATGTTCTCGGTGTAGCGCTGGAACCGGCGATCGAAGTCGACCTTGCCGTACTGAACGGCGATCCAGTCTGCTGCAAGGTCGGGCTCGTCGGAACCGAACCGTCCAGCGAAGTACGTGTCGGTCATCCCGCCCTCCACCCGATCCCGGCGTTTGATCACCGATCGCCCATGTTGCCGCGTCGCGATACTAAGTGAAGACTGCGAGACTGCCGCACATGACCGTGACCGGCATCGAGACCCACGAGCTGCGCACGTCGAGCCCCGAGAAGGCGGCAGCGTCGCTGACCGAGGTGTACGGCAGCCACGCGTGGCTGCACAGCGACGATCCCGATTCCTTCCAATATCGGGTCATCTCGCACCACGATGAGCAGACGCGGTTCTCCACGGTCCACCTGAAGTCGCGCGGAACCTCTGGCGTCGAATCGCTGGACGACTTCGTCATCGCGTGGCCGGCATCCGGCGAGCAGAGCTGGCGCGTCGGAGACGAGACCGGCACGGGCCCTCTGCCGTTCGTCATCCCACCCCACCGCGAGCTGGAACTGAGCTTCGACGACCTCGATTTCTTCACCGTCTCGCTGTCGGCCGATGCGGTCGCCGAGGCGATCGGGGCTTCCGGCCCGGATCCGCTGCGAGCTCTGGATCGGCCGAACGTTCTCAAGACGGATGCGGCGACGCTGACCAGCGCGCTCGATCATCTGATGACGCTGCAGGAGCGCGTGCCCGGCGCGTTCGACAGCCCGCGCATGCGCGAGAGCGCTCGCGAGTTGATCATCGCCTCTGCGCTGGAGACTTTCGACCTGTTCGCACCGCAGCGCCAGGCGCGCGGTGATGCTGCGGTGACCGCGCAGCGCGCCGTCGACTTCATCCGCGACCACCTCTCGGAGCCGCTCACCACTGAGCGTGTCGCCGAAGCAGCCGGAGTGACGCCGAGGGCACTGCAGTACACGTTCCGGCGCCGCCTGGGCGCGTCGCCGTTGGAGTACGTCCGCCGTCTGCGGTTGGACGCGGTGCGACGAGACCTGCTCGCCCAGAACGCGGGAGGGTCATCCAGTGTGCGGGCGATCGCGGCGCGTTGGGGTTTCGTGCACATGTCGCGCTTCGCCCGGTTCTACCAGGAGCAGTTCGGCGAGTTGCCGCACGCGACCCTACAGCGGTGAGTGCGCTTTCGAATCAGCGATCTGATCCGACACGGGTCGTGAGCGCGGTGACGCCGTTCATCGTGAGGCGCACGTCGCCGTCCGCCTCGATGATCGTCAGCAGCACGGCGTCGCATCGACGGCAGCGTGCGACATACCTGCCGCGCCCTGCGTAGACCACGCACTGCGCAAGCACCGCGACATCGCCGCACGCCGCGCATCGTCCGCGTGCCGCGGTCGCCTCGCCGATCATGACCTGAGACAGCGGGCCCGCGAGCACGTTGCCATCGAGTTTCTGCATCATGCACCTCCGAAGCGCTCGGCGCGAACGTCATCGACCTGGTGCCCGAGTTGCTTGAGCCAGGCCAGCACCTGTTCGACGAAAGGCGTCGATCCGCATACGTACACGAGTGGATTCGACGCGGCCGGCAGCACGAGCTCGGCGAGGAGTTCGCGTGTCAGGCGCCCGGCCGAACGTTCGGCACCGGCGGGCGCACTGCGCGAGAACACGAAGTCCACACGCACTCCGCCCGGTCCGCTGTCTGTGCGCTCGCGCTCCAGTTCCGCGCGGAAGAAGACATCCTCTGGCGTGCGAACCGCGTAGAGAAGACGGAACGACGTCGTGTCGTTCGCGGCGCGGCGGGCTCGGACCATCGAGGCGAGCGGCACGATTCCCGATCCGCCGGCGATGAGTTGAACGGGCCTAGCGGAGCCGTCGCCCGGCTTCCAGATGAACCAGCCGCCGAGAGGGCCGCGCACCTCGAACCGATCCCCCACCATGAGATCGTCCACGAGATACGGGGAGACCTCCCCGGAGGCGACTCGATCGACGGCGAGTTCGATGGACGGCGCTTCACCCGACGAGGCGATCGAGTACGACCGGCTCGCCTGGTAGCCGTTCTCGGCCGTAAGACGGATGTCCACGTGCTGGCCTGCCACGTTCCCCGGCCATCCCGGAATGTCGAGCGTGATCCGACGCGCGTTCGGCGTCTCCTGGGCGGTGGCGGTCACCGCTGCCACGTACCAGGCCGCGTGCACCGTCACGAATAGCGCTCTTCCGTCCAAGGGTCGCCGTGCAGGTGGTAGCCGCGCTCTTCCCAGAACCCTGGCTCATCCTGCGGCATCATCGTCAGCCCGCGTACCCACTTCGCGCTCTTCCAGAAATACAGGTGCGGAACCACGAGACGGGCCGGGCCGCCGTGCTCCGGTTCGAGCGGCTCACCGTCCGCCTCGAACGCGATCCACGCACGACCGCCGAGGAGTTCCTCCAGCGGCACGTTCGTGGTGTACCCGCCATAGCTGTGCGCCATCACGTAGTCGTAAGACGTCTCCACCTGCTCGAAGACGCGGTCCAGGCTCACGCCGCGCCACGGCATCCCCAGCCGGGACCAATGCGTGACGCAGTGGATGTCGACCCGGAACTCCTCCATGCCGAGCGCCCGGAACGAGTCCCAGTCCCAGGTCATCGGATCGCCGGATTCGGTGGCCACCGTGAACTCCCAGACCGAGGGATCGACGTCTGGTGTGGCTCCTGCCGTGAGTACTGGCCAATCGTCCACGTGCGTCTGTCCTGGTGGAAGCCTGCTGTCGCGTTGGCCGCCACGGCCGCCGAATCCTCTGGTGATGAGCGCCATGCGGCCTACCCTTCCGGCCGGCGGTCGCCGGCTCCTTCAGTATTGCCGTACCCGTTCCCCGGCGAAACACCCGCCCCGGACGACAACAACGCCGACCCCATCGGCGGTCCTTGCCTGCGGCAGCCCGGATAGAGTCGTCAAATGTTCGGGTGCGATGGATTTCGCGCCGACTCAGCGGTATTCGAGATAGGACGGGTGCCATGACGAAGAGCGTGAACTGGGAGTCCGTCACGGAAGCGCACGTGCGTCGAGCGGTCGAGGAATACGACGACCTCGGTGCCCGGGAGTTCTTTGCGGCGCACGGCTTCGCGCCGACGACGACCTACGACCTCGTGTTCAAGGGCAAGCTCTACCCGCCGAAGGCCATCCTCGGAACCGCCTACGAATTCGCGACGGGTGATCGCCTCGCATCGAGCGACTTCGAGGGTGGAAGGTCGGGAGCGGTCAAGGTTCTGCGGAACCTCGGCTTCGACGTTCGGGCCCGTTAGGCCGTTGCCCGGCCCGGCCTGGCTCGCAGGATGAAGGTACGGGTATGAACAAGATGGCGCCGAGCACACCGGCTCGGTTGTCCGCGTACACGGACGCGGTTTTCGCCGTGATCATCACCATCATGGCGCTCGAATTGCGTCCACCGACTTCGCCGACGTGGGCCGGTCTTCTTGGCCTTTGGCCGACGGTTGTCAGCTATGTCGTCAGCTACGCGTTCGTCGCCATCATCTGGATGAATCACCACTATCTGATGACCTTCATCACCACTCCGTCGTTGCGGTTGATCTGGCTCAACTTCGGCCATCTCTTCTGCGTGTCGTTCCTCCCGTTCGCCACCGCCTGGCTCGCACAGACCGAACTCGCCCAGGTCCCGGTCGTCTTCTACGCAGTCTTGTTCGTCGTCACCGACGGCATGTACAACCTCTTCGAAGCCGAGATACTCAAACACTCGACCGCTTTCTCCCGATCCGAATACCTGTCGGCGAGAAGGCGATCGATCTTCGCGTTCGCGTTATTCGCCGCGGCTGCCGGGCTCGCGCTCATCGACAACTGGCTCGGATTCGGCTTCATCTGCCTCGCACTCGCGTTGCACCTGAGGCCGGATGCGACACCGTTCCGGCGCCGATCAAGAGGCAAGGACTCACCGAGTTGATCGAGAGATGCGCGAGGTCGGCGATCTCCACGTTCGTGGACCCCGCGCAATCAACGCAAAGACCTCGGCCTCTGCCTACTGGGAGCTGACGGTTGACACCGTCCGGATGCCGGACGGCTCAAGGACACGCCTCGCCGCCTTCTGTAACAAACCGGCATCTTTGCCGGTTTTGTACTGCTTGGGCCCGAGCGAGCAGGCAGGATCGATCAGGTGCCCCCGGGCGACGCGTCAGCGTTCTGACCTAGGGAGGCGTTCGCATTCACCATCAAAGGAGATGACCGTGACCGAACTGACCCGCCGAAAGCTGCTAGGAGCTACCCTCGCCACCGGTGCGCTGGCTGCCGGAGGATCCGTCCTCGCCGGAACCGAAGCGGCAGCCGCGACACCGCCCACCGCACAGGGCGCATCGACGAGAAACCAGACGGCGACGGTCTGTCGACGACGCTCGAAAAGTAGGCCATAGCGACGCTTGAAAAGTAGGCCACCCAGACAGATTGGATGGGTGATCTCCTTGGAGGATTGGGCGTTGATCAGGCGGCTGGTCGCGGAAGGTGTTCCGCAGCGCCAGGTCGC
>NZ_JBQCIE010000015.1:0-57277 GCF_051954055.1 Humibacter sp.
CCCTTCTTCGCATTGGACGTGTTCGGGAAGGGCATCATGTCGAGCTTCTGAGTCGGTGCTGCCGCCTGGAACGCGGTGAGGTTCGACGGCAGGAACGTCATCGCCACCTTGCCCGTTGCGAGGTCCGACTGATCGAGGTTCCCGGTCGAGCCCTCGGCGAGTTGCGATGCGGTCGGCGTCACACCGTCCTTGATCTGGTCCAACGCATACTGCCAGTAGCTCGCGAGCACCGAGGGCTTGAGAACGACGTCACCCTTCTGATCGAAGAGCTGATTTCCATGCTGGCGCGCCCACAGCGTCAGCGAAGGGGTGTCCCCGCCGAACGGATCGAGCCCACGCACCTTTCCGCCCGACTTCTCGGTGATCTGCTTGGCAACGCGGTTCAGGTCGTCCCAGGTCCAGGACTTCGAGTCGGGCAGCTTCACCCCGTACTTCTCGAGCAGTGTGCGATTGACGGCGACGCCGATCGAGTTCAAGCCGATGGGCACCGCGTAGAGCTTGCCCTGGTACTCGCCAGTGGCCAGCACGTTCTTCGACAGCTGCGACGTGTCGATGTACTTGCTGTAGGTCTTCAGGTCGGCGATGGCGCCGCGCTGTGCGTACGAGGCGACGTACAGCTGATCGAATTGCATGACATCGGGAGCATTGCCACCCGCCACAGTGGTCGCGAGCTTGTCCCAGTAGCTGCCCCAGTCCGTCGACTGCAATTTGACGGTGATGTTCGGATGCTTCTTCTCGAAGAGCTTCACGGCTGCCTCGGTCGCCGTGACTCGAGCACCAGCGCCCCACCAGTAGAGCGAAATGGTCACGGGCCCCTTGCTGAGTTTCGGACCGTCGTCGGAAGTGCTGCCGCCGTTCCCGACGGCGCATCCGGTCAGGGCAAGTACCGATGCGGCGGCGACCGCGATGGTGCCGACGATGCGTGAACGCAAACGCGATCTCGTCTGCCGTTTCATGATTCTCCTTCGAATGGTTTTGGTAACAGTGGTGCGAATGAGAGGGCGGCGGTGGTCGACGCCTCCGCCTACTTGCCTCCGGTGGTCGCGATGCCTCGCAGGAGGAACCGCTGGCCGAACAGGAACGCGAGGAAGACCGGGACCAGCGTGACGACGCTCATGGCGAAGAGCGCGCCGAAGTCGGACTGTCCGGTCGGGTCGATGAACTGCCGGAGTGCGACGGATGACGTGTACTTGTCGGGCGCCGTCACGAAGACCAGCTGGCTGAAGAAGTCGTTCCACGTCCAGATGAAGGTGAAGATCGCGGCCGTCGCGAGTGCAGGCTTCATGAGCGGGAGGATCATCTGCAGGAAGATGCGCGCATGACCGGCGCCGTCGATGCGCGCAGCCTCGTCGAGTTCGCGAGGAATGCCGCGGATGAACTGCACCATGAGGAAGACGAAGAACCCGTCGGTCGCGAGGAACTTCGGCACGATCAGCGGCAGGAACGTGTTGATCCAGCCGAGCTGTGCGTAGATCACGTATTGCGGGATGATCAGCACCTGGATCGGGAGCATCATCGTGACGAGCATTGCGGCGAAGGCCCACCGTTTGAACCGGAACCTGAGCCGGGCATACGCGTACGCGGCGAGCGAGCAGCTGAACAGGTTGCCCACGATCGCTCCGAGCACGATGATCGCCGAGTTCAACAGGTACACACCGAACGGCTGTTGGAGTGCGCTCCATCCGTTCGTGTAGTTCTTGTACGCGAACGTGTTCAGCACGAGGCTCGGGTTGTTGAAGATGTATCCGTCGGGCCGCAGGGAGCTGGCGACCATCCAGAGCACCGGGTACAGCATGACGACGCTCAAGACGATCAGCAGCGTGTGTCTGCCGATACTCGCAATACGCTGCCGGCGGAGCAACGCCATGCGTGCGGGGCTTCCGGAGCCGCGGTCGGCGGCTCGTGACGAGGAGCGGGATGCTGCGGGGCGCAGCGCGGTCGGCTGATCAGTCATCGTAGAAGACCCAATACTTGGAGGCCCAGAAGTTGATCGCGGTGGCGGCGCCGACGATCAGCAGCAACAACCAGGCGATGGCGGATGCGTAACCCATCTGCAAGCTTCCGAACGCCTTCTGGTAGAGGTACAGCGTGATGAAGAGCGTCGAGTTGGTCGGACCACCCGAGCCGTTCGAGATCACATAGGCCTGCGTGAACGACTGGAACGCTCCGATCACCCCGAGCACGAGGTTGAAGAAGACGATGGGGCTCAGCAGCGGCAGTGTGATGGATCGGAATTGGCGCCACCTGCCGGCGCCGTCGGTGGACGCCGCCTCGTAGAACTGTTGAGGGATCTGGCGCAGCCCGGCGAGGAAGATCACCATCGGTGCGCCGAACGTCCACACGTGCAGGATGATCAGGGTGCCGAGGGCCGTGTCCGGTGACCCGATCCATGACGGTCCATGGATGCCGAAGATGGCGAGGAAGGCGTTGAGCAGGCCGTCGCCTCCGAACACCAGGCGCCAGAGCACGGCGATGGCGACACTGCCTCCAAGCAGCGAGGGCAGATACAGCACCGATCGGTAGAACGAGAGGCCGCGCATGCCTCGATCCAGCAGCACCGCGATGGCCAACGCTACGGCGAGCTGCAATGGCACCGAGATCACGACGTACGTCAGCGTGACGATGAGCGAACTGCCCAGATCGGAGTCCTGCAGCATCCGCTCGATGTTCGTCAGTCCGGTGAATTCTGGGTTCTGCAGGAGGTTGTAGTTCGTGAACGACAAATACAGCGATGCGATGATCGGGCCGAGCGTGATCGCGAAGAAGCCGATCAGCCAGGGCGCGAGGAACACTACGGCTGCCTTGTTGTCCTGTGTCTCGGACTTATCGCGAACCCGCTTCGCTCCCTTCGGGAGTTTCAGTGCGCGCAGTTCGTTCAATGCGCTCATCCCGGGCTCCGATCGCCGGGTCCAACAGTGAAAGGCATGGTGCACATCTCCTTCGACGGCGTGCTCCTGAAACGAACCGATGCTGTCGGCCCGGTTGTGCTACGTAGCACGCGTGCCACCGTAATTCTCTTTTGCTACGTAGCACAAGAGTGTGGCAAACGTTTGCCAAATGCTCGCCCCATCACCGCCGGCAGTACCCTGAGCGCAAGCCCGGACGATGCCGCGGCGAGGCTCGTGAACACAGGAGGTCTCGATGGCGGTGACCGCTCACGATGTGGCCAAAGCGGCCGGTGTGTCCCAGCGCACTGTCTCCAACGTCGTCAACATCCCGGAACGCGTGGGGTCGGAGACGCGCAAGCGAGTGCAGGCGGCTATCGCTGAATTGGGCTACCGGCCCAATCCGCACGCGCGCGGCCTCAGGACTCGGCGCACCGGGGTGATCGCCTTCGTCGTGCCTGAGCTGGACATCCCGTATTTCTCCGACCTCGCTCGATCACTGATTCCCGAGCTGGATCGACGCGCTCTGACGCTCGTGGTCGACCAGACCAACGGCGACCCGGCGCGCGAGCGCGCCGTTCTGCGGGGCGGCTCGGTCTCAGCAACCTTCGACGGAGTGCTGCTGAACGCGCTCAATCTGACGGCTGCAGACATCGAGGCAGCCGCGGCATCCCAGCCGATCGTCCTTCTCGGCGAGGAGGATTACGGGCCGAGCGTCGACCAGATCGCCGTGGATGGCGTGGAGGCCGCGTATGTCGCCACGCGGCATCTCATCGAAACCGGCCGCACCCGCATCGCAGCACTCGGACGGCAGAGTCGGGAAGCAGGAACCACGGCGCAGCGCGAAGCGGGATTCGTCAAGGCGATGGAAGAGGCGGGACTCGATCCGTTCCGATACATGACCCTCGTTGAATACACGCGAGCGAGTGGAGCGGCGGCGATGCGGTCGATGCTAGAAGGTACCGACCCGCCCGACGGGGTCTTCTGCTTCAACGATCTCCTCGCATTGGGGGCGATGCGGGCGGCATGGGAACTGGGCCTGCGCATTCCCGAGCAGGTAGCGTTCGTCGGGTTCGACGACGTCGAAGACGGCCGTTATGCGATGCCTTCGCTGACGAGCGTCGCGCCCGACAAAGCGACGATCGCGAGGCGAGCAGTCGAGATGCTCACCGAACGCATCGCCGGACACACCGGACCGGGCAGACGCGAGCGAGCGGGCTTCGAACTCGTCGTGCGAGAGTCGTCGGCGCCGTTGGAAGCTTGATCCGAGACTGCGGTCCCGCGGCCGAGACTACGGTTCGGCCGTCGACGCTACGGTTGCGCGCGCGAGACTACGGCCGACGACCATAGTGTCGGTCGCCGAACCGTAGTCTCGACGCGCGTGGGCCGGGCAGGCGCCGCGTGAGCGGGGCAGGCGCCGCGTGGGGCGGGCCGCGCGAGACGCCTACGCGGTGAGCGCGCCCGCCACTAGCGTCAGCGTCTCTGCCGCGTACGCGCTGACGTGCTTCGCTGACTGAGCATCCAGCTCATTCGTGAAGGCGCCGAGCTCGCGCTCCTGCAGCTTCTCGACGAGGCTGTCCGCGACGCCCTGGCTGTCGATGTCTCCCGACTGCACGTACACCCCGATCAGCTTCTGCAGAGTGGAGTACACGTCGCCCTTGTCGGCGAGGTAGCCGAGCCCGGCCGTCTGCGCCGCCGAACCTTCGACGGGCTTCAAGAAGTTCACGTCGGGGAGGCTGCCGTCGGCCTTCCTGGGGGCGGTCAGCTGCTGCATGTCGACGCTCTCGAAGTCGGAGGCCGTCAGGCCGAGGCCGCCGTTCAGCGTCCACGAGTTGTTCGTCTCGTTCGCGGCAGGGGTGTTGTCGTTCATGGTCAGCGGGCCGGTGAACGCGAGGTTGTTGTGCAGCACCTCCCGGTAGCCCGCGATGTTGTCGGGGCTGGTCGGGCTCACGCGCTCCAGCATGTTGAAGTCGGCACCGTAGCCCGGCTTGTAGCCGGTGTTGTTGATCCAGTAGGCCGACTGCCCAGGCTGGTGGTTCGCATAGAAGTTGTTCGCGCCGTTGTCGGCGGCGAGCGAGTCGATGACGGTGTGCAGCGGGATCGGATCCGGCAGCCCGCTGGTCGCGTAGGCGAATCCGCCGACCTTGAAGCCGTTCTGGTCGCCGATGCCGTTCTGGTTGCCGTGCATGTCGAACGACCAGTCGTCGATGTACGCCACCCGGCCGTGCGAGGAGATGCTGTCGAATCCGTCGTCGCTGTTGTGCCAGGAGCGGTCGCCGATGAACCACACGTTCTTGGCGTGGGCACCGAATCCGTCCGTGTTCCCGGCAGCGGTCACAGTAGGCCCGATGTTGTCGTGGGAGTCGCTGTTCAGCACGACCCCGGTGCCGTCCATCGTGTAGTAGAAGCCGTTCGCCTCGTTGCCGTACGCGGCCATGTCGACGAAGTTCGCGCCGCCCGCGATGCGGAACGCCTCTGACTGCTTCTGAGCGCCGACCTTCACGCCGGTCACGTCGAATCCCACGAAGTTGACGTCGGTCACGTTCGTCTGGATGTAGAAGGCGGCCACCCGCTGATCGGTCGGCACGTTGCTGAAGTCGAACACCGGCCTCGGGTCACCGGGGTACGCCTCATACGTGATTCCGCTCTTATAGATCGGGTTCACGTAGTGGTAGACGTCTTCGAACGGGTTGTTCGTCTCGGGGATGGTGAACTGGTTGTACACGCCGCCCCGGATGTACACCACGTCGCCGGCGGACGCCGCTGCTTGCGCTCGCATCAGCGTCTTGAACGGGGCATCCTTCGTTCCGGGGTTGTTGTCGTCGCCGGTCGGCGAGATGTAGTACGCGTGCGAGCCCGGCGACGTCGTCTTCGTCAGCACGTTCAGTACCGACAGCGCGGAATCCTGCGAACCAGTCGCCGGGGACGACGCCGCGTGCGCCGCGATGGGTGTGAGCAGAAGGCCGGCGACACAGGTCCCGGCGACGGCGATGCGTTTGATGCTTCTCAAGTTCACTTCTCCTTTGAATACGTGTTCGTGTGAATGTGCGTTCGTTCGTCGTTCGTCTTCTTCAGGTGCGAAACCGTTCGCACTCATGCCGCTCCGCGCTCGGTGATCGCCTCCCCCACGAGTGCCAGGTTCTGGATGGCCGCGAGCCCGAACTGCGCCGCAGCGTTCGTGGACACCCGCTCGGCCTCGTCGACCGGTGCGAGCACCTCGGGCGGGAGCACGGTGCGAACGTGCAGCACGGCATCCACGTCGTGGAAATCGCCGCGGGCGAGGAACTCGCCGCTCGCATCGAACGCCCGCCACACCCGCCTGGCCAGCTCGGCGTCGCCGGCGTAGTGGGCGACGTAGGCGAGCAGTCGGCTGTGCGCCTGAGTGAGGTTGGTGCCCTGCAGCACCTGTCCGACCGCGGCGAGCTGCTCCTCCTCGGTGGCGAGGAACAGGCGGCAATACTGCAGCCAGGCATCCCGGAACCCGGGCACGTCGACGAGGGCGATCAGCTCGCTGCACATCTCGACGAGGCCGAAGACGGCGCTCAGGTGCGAGACCGCGATGCGATCGCGGGACGTGTCGAAACGTCCGGTGGAGAGGTCGTAGAGCGCCTCGCCCGTGAGGAACCCGTGCGGCAGCGCGCCGATGTCGGTCATCGTGCCGAGCAGCCGGTCGCGGGACCATTCGTCGCCGAACCGCTCCCACTCGGTCAGCCAGGTCGCGGCGAGCGCACCCCAGTCCGTGCCGAGTCCGATGGCCAGCGCGTGCTGATCGGGGCGGTAGGTGGCGGCATCCGTTCGCACCTTGCGCGTCGGGTCGAGCGCGAGGAACGTGCGGTCGCTGTCGCGCAGCTCGTGCAGCAGGTCCCCGGTGCGCTCGTCGGCGGTGAGGTAGTAGAAGAAGCGGCGGTACGCCGGGTTGCTGATGCGCAGCTGCTTGGCGCTGCATCCCCAGTGCTGCACGTTGTGCCGCGACCCGAGCCCCTTGAACCTGCCGGCGTGGTAGGTGTCGACCTCGCCGGTGTGGCGGGTCATCGCCTCGGCCATACGGAAGACATCCTTGCGTCCGGTGCGCAGGAACGCGTACCAGAGCCACAGGTCGGGCGAGAGCTCGGAGTTGTCCCACGCGTAGCCGCCCACGTCGTATCGCCACACGTGCCGGTCGCGGTCGTAGGTGTGCATGATGTCGCCGAAGTTCCAGAACCCGTACCAGCGGCGCTGGTCGACCTGATCGCGGTAGAACGCGAACAGCGCGTCGAGCTGGTCCTCCAGCAGCGCGCGCTCCGGCGTGCTGCGGTCGGGCAGGCTCCAATCGCCGAAGACGCCGGCGGAACGGATGCTCGCGGGCGCGGTGGCGAGCTGCGGCGGGTCGGCGACGAGGCCCGCGTGCTCGGCGAACAGCGTCGTCGCGGGCGTGGCGTCGTACGGTCGCAGCCACAGCTCGTGCGTGCGGCCGATGCCGTGCGCGTCGCCGAACCCGGGCTCGTAGTCCTCGTACGTGATTTCGAGGCCCTCGAGCTGGGTCTCGTAGTCGTCCTGGCCGAGCCCGTCGTGGTAGAACCGCATGTCCATCGGCTCGGCCTCCGGCGAGTGCAGCCACGCGGTCAGCGTGCCCTCGTCGCTCGCGGCGTCGCGCACATCCAGCTGCACCGGGTACGACTGCCAGAAGTCGCGCACACCTACCCCGACGCCGCCGGTCACATCGCCGAGGTAGGCGTAACCGGCAGCCCTGGTTCCGGCCGTGATGCCGACCCAGGCGTGGCCGGCCGCGGTGCGTTTGCGCAGCGTGAAGCCGTCGGCCGTGGGCTGCGACAGCGTCACGTCATTCCACGCCGGGATGAGCTCAAGCCGCCGCGACACGGCCGGCGCCCACTCGCCGACGGGAGGGGTCGGGATGCCTGCAACCTGCGCCCGCCGCACCGCCTCGCCCGGGTCGCGTCGCAGCCCGGTGATGCCGCGCACCGCCTCGGCGAACACCCCGCCCTCCGCGCCTGCCATGCGCACGTGCCGGTCGTGCAGCTGCTCGCGCAACGGGACCGAGACGCGAAAGCCCAGCCCTGCGAGGAAGTCGCGCTCGACGTCGCCGTCCCACACGAACGAGTGCACGATGCGGATGCCCGCCAGCCCCGCCGTGAAGTACAGCCGCACCGTGAACGGCAGCCAGGCGCGGTCCCCGTCGACGGCACGATGGATGCCCTCGACGCGCACCACGGCGCGCACCGGCCCCTGCTGCTCCACCTCGACCGAGGAGACCTCGCCCTCGAACGCGACGCGTTCGCGGTAGTCCTCCGTCTCCGGCGGCGTGGTCTGCAGCACGCTCACCAGGCGCGCGTCGCGAGCGACCTCGCGTCCGGCGATGCGGACATCCGCCACGAGGGCGGGACCCGACGCCGGCACCACGAGCGACACCGCGCCGGTGTCGACGCGCACGCCATCGGGTTCACTCGTGACGTGGAGGGAGGAAGCGGCATTCACCGGAGCGACGCCCGATGCCCGCCTCACCCGGTACCCGTTCCGCGCGTCCGCGGTCGCCGCGGCCGCCCACTTCAGCGATCCGTCCGGCCAGGTGGCGAGCGGCCACAGCTGCGCCTGCACCGGGTCGCCCGTCTCGTCGACCACCTCCAACTCACCGACGGATGCGAAGGTGCCGCGCGGCAGTGGCGCCCCGAACGCGACCGCGCCCTCCAGCTCGCGCGGCGGCTCGTCGCCGAGCCAACGAACGTCGACGCCGTCGAATCCGGCATGCACCGCCGTGGTCTTGTCGTTCATGGTGTCAGTCATGCAGTGAGGTCACCTCGAGATCTCGGTAGGCGGCACGCAGGGGTGCCATGTGGCGGAACCCGACGCGCCCGGCGCCGAGAACGTCGCCGCTCTCGTCGTTCCAGGCGAACAGGGTCAGGTCGTCGATGCCGAACCGCACCGACGGGCCGTCCTTCTCGACGTGAACGCGGTAGAAGCCGTCGACGTCGGCGATTCCGGGCAGCGGGTCGGCTCCCTGGGCGACGAGCTGGAACCCGGGCGACTTGCGCAGGTTGCTCGTCGTGAAGCGGCGCTCGGTCGGCCATTTGCGACGGTAGTACGACGCGTGCAGCGTGCGGATGTCGCCGGAGTGGTACTGCGGGTAGTAGCCGGTTCGCGGCTTCAGCTCCGGCGAGAACAGGTCGGCGCGGATGCCCGTGGCGGCGAAGAACACCATCGCGAGGCCCTCGTCGGTCAGCGGGCGGAACGACCAGGACACCCGGATGCCGTCGGGCAGCTCCCGCGGGCACCACACCGTGAAGTGCGCGTGGTCGCCGAGTTCCGCCTCGTCTGCGGTGCTGAACAGCTCGAGTCCGTGCTCTCCGTCGGCCGACCCCATCGGACCCTCGGCAACCCAGTCGGCGATGTCGGCCTGCCCGCTCAGCGGGTTGCGGTAGAGCACGGTCACGGGCGCACCTTCCACTTGCCCCACGCCGGTTCGTGCTCTCCGACCCGACGGATGCCGTCGAGCGAGCGCGCGACGAATCGGGCGACGGCGTGGGCGCCGTCGTGGCTGAAGTGCGTGTTGTCCGCGACACCCTCCGGCCACGCTGGGGACACCCCTGGTGAGAGGTGCACGAACAACGCCTGCGACCGCTCCTCGCCGAGCCACTCGTACAGCCACCGGGTGAAGGCGTTGGCGTCGATGAGGTGCACGTCCTGCTCGTTCGCCAGGTCGCGCACGGCCTGCGGGTACGCGCCATGTGTGCGCCGCAGCCGCCCGTCCTCGAACAGCCGCCGCTCCACTGACGTGAGCAGCACGGGTTCCGCCCCACGTGCCCGCACGTCACGCACGAAGGACTCGAGGTTTCTGCGGTACCCGCCACAGGCATCCAGGTGCGGCTCCTTCTGGTCGTTGTGACCGAACTGGATGAGTACCCAGTCGCCGGGGTGCAGGCCCTCGAGCAGGGCATCCCACCGCCCCTCCGCCACGAACGAGCCGGTCGTCGCGCCGCCCACGGCGAGGTCCCGAACGTCGTCGCTCACGTAGTCGGAGAGGTGCTCGCCCCAACCGGTCAGCGGGTCTTCCTCCGGCTTCGCGGGGGCGACGGTGGAATCGCCTGCCAGGTGGATCGTCATCCCTTCACGGCTCCGATCAGCATCCCCTTCGCGAAGTGCTTCTGCAGGAACGGGTAGAAGATCAGCACCGGGATGGTGGAGACCACGACCACCGCGTACTTCACGCCCTCGGACGGCGGGATGTAGCCGGGCTGGTCCTGCTGCGCGGTCTGCAGGTTCGATGCGCTGGTCACCTGTTGCAGGAACATCTGCAGCGTCCACATCGAGCTGTCGTTGAGATAGAGCAGCGGCGACATGTAGTCGTTCCAGATCGCCACCGCGTAGAAAAGGGCGAATGTCGCCAGCACCGGCTTGGACAGCGGAAGCGCCACCCGCCAGAACACGCCGAAGTCGGTCGCGCCGTCCACCCTCGCTGCCTCTTCCAGCTCCGATGGAAGGTTCTGGAAGAAGTTCTTGATGATGATCAGGCTGAACGGGTCGATCGCCAGCGGCAGGATGAGCGCCAGGTAGTTGTTCAGCAGGCCGAGGTTCTTCACGACGAGGAACGTGGGGATCATGCCGCCGGAGAACACCATCGCGAACACGACCCCGCTCATGATGATGTTGCGGCCGGGCAGCCCGCGCTTCGACAGCGGATAGGCCATCAGCACGGTGAGGAACAGCTGCACCACTGTGCCGACCGCGGTGACGACCACGGTCGTGATCAGTGCGCGCGGGAACGCGGGCGTCGAGAAGATGGAGTTGTACGCCTCGAACGTGAACGCCTTCGGCCAGAGGAAGAAGGCGCTCGACTCGAGCTCCGTCTCCGGCGCGAACGAACGCACCAGGACGAACACGAACGGGAACAGCGCGACCAGCCCGATCGCGGTCAGCAGCGCGAAGTTGAAGACGTCGAAGACCTTCCCCGCCCTCGTGTTGTAGCGGTATCGCTCCGGCTTGATCCGGGTGCGTCGTCTGGTGCCGCTCACCGTGGTGAGCGCTCGTGTCGCCGTCGTCATCAGAAGATCCCGTCCTGTCCGAGTCGCTTGGCCACCCAGTTGGCGCCGCCGATGAGGATGACCCCGACGATCGCCTTGAACAGGCCGACCGCGGTGGCGTAGCTGTACGAGCCCTGCGAGATGCCGACGAAGTAGACGTAGGTGTCGAAGACATCCGCGACGCTGCGGTTGAGCGAGTTCGTCATCAGGTAGATCTGCTCGAACCCGGTGTTGAGGATGGATCCCATCGAGAGGATCAGCATCACGACGATGGTTCCGCGGATGGCCGGCAGCGTGACGTGCCACATCCTGCTCCAGCGGCCGGCGCCGTCGATCACGGCGGCCTCGTACTGGTTGGGGTCGACGCCGGCGAGCGCTGCCAGGTAGATGATCGTGCCCCATCCGGTGCTCTTCCAGATGCTCTGCAGGATGATCAGCGGCCGGAACCAGCCGGGCGACGTGAGGAAGTCGACGTGGGTGCCGAAGACTCCGTTGAAGAAGTTGAACAGCACGCCGGAGCCCTGCGCGAACAGCAGGTAGGTCAGGGCCGCGACGATGGTCCAGGCCAGGAAGTGCGGGATGTAGATCAGCGTCTGCACCGACCGCTTGAGCACCGTGAGCCGCAACTCGTTCAGCAGCAGCGCCACCACGATCGTCAGCGGGAAGCAGATGAACAGGTTCAGGCCGGCCAGGATGAGCGTGTTCGAGAGAAGGCGCACGAAGTCCGGCGACCCGAACAGGTGCTGGAACTGCGCCCATCCCGCCCAGGGGCTGCCGAAGATGCCGAGGAACGGCACGTAGTTCTTGAACGCGATCACCGCGCCGCCCATCGGTGCGTACCGGAAGATCACGAAGTACGCCACTCCGGGCAGCAGCATCAGGTAGAACCACTTGTAGCGGTTCATCGTCGCCAGCCATCGGCGTTTCCGTCGCGGGGCCCGGAGCGGCGGGGGCGTCTCACGCACCAGCAGCGACTCCGTGACCGTGTCGAGCTTCTGTATCGACATCGTGTGCCTCGTGTCTCGTCCTGGGTGGCGGGCCGGTTCAGCCCGGCCCGCCACCGGATCGGGCTACTTCTTGGACTTCTTGTAGAGGTCGTTCGTCTCGGAGATCACCTGCGAACCACCGCTGGACTTCCACTGCTGGATGGCCGCCTTCAGCTGGTCGAGGCTGTCCTGGCCCGAGATGTACTTGAGTCGCGCGTCGACGATGATGTTGTCGAGCGTGGCGCCCTCCTGTGCGTACGTGTTGGAGACGAATGCCGCCGCCGGGTTGTACACCGCGTTCTTGGTGTCGGCGTTCATGGTCTTGATCTCGGCGTCGTACTGCTGCTGGTCGTAGGCGTTCGGCTGTGCCGGCGGGTAGAACTTCGAGCCGTTCACGTTCGTGCCCAGCTGTGCGTAGCTCGCCACGATGGCCGTCAGGTTGGTGCCGTCCGTGGTGGTGATCGGGAGGGCACGTCCGTCCTTGACGGTGAAGTTCTGTCCCTCGAGGCCGTTGTTCATGATGATCTGGGCCTGCTTCGAGTTCATCTTGTTCAGCACCGAGAGCACGCCCTTGAGCTGCGCCACGGTCTTGACGGATGCCTTCGGGATGGCGAGGAACCCGGAGTAGCCGGGCGTCGGCAGCGCGTGCATCTTGCCGTCTGGCCCGATGAGGTTGCCGGTCACCGCGACCATGTTCTGGTAGGTCGTCGGGTCTTGCTTCTCGAGAAGACCGTTGATCTGGCGCGCCCGGGAGTACGTGTCGATGATGATGCCGGCCTTTCCGGTGAGGAATGGCTGGTTCCAGTCGACGGAGTCGAGCGTGGCGTAGTCAGGGTTCACGTATCCGCCCTGAACGAGCTTCTTCTCGAAGTTCAGCGCATCGATCCACTTCGGGTTCGTGAAGGTCGGCTCCAGCTTGCCGCCGGTCTGGTACCAGTCGTTGCCCGCGCCGTACCAGGTCTCGATGGCGTCGTACGGGCTGTTCGTGGCGAACCCGCCAGGCCACTTCGGAATCGCGATGCCGTACGTGTCCTTCTTGCCGTCGCCATCCGGGTCGTCATCGGTGAACGCCTTGGCCACCTTGAGCAGATCGGCGGTGGTCTTGGGCATCGAGAGGCCGAGCTTCTTCAGCCAGTCCTTGCGGACCATGACCGCGGTGCGCATCACGTCACGGGCGCGGAAGACGCCGTAGACCTTGCCGTTGATGCTGGACGCCTCCTGCACCTGCGGCTCGTTGGTCTTCAGATTCGGGTAGTCCTTCAGATAGTCAGTGAGGTCCCAGAACGCGCCGGCCTCTGCGTTGCTGACGAAGCCCGAGTCCTTGCCCTGGATGACCATCACGTCGGGGATGTCGTTGCTCGCCAGAGTGATGTTCGTCTTGTCGCCGTACGAGGAGTTCGGCACCCACGTGACGTCGAGCTTGGTTCCGATCACCTTCTCCAGCGCCGCGCCGACCGGGTTGTCGGCGGCCGGCGCCTGCGTGCTCAGGTAGGGAGCCATGACCGTCAGCGTCGACAGCTTGGCCGCCGTCGACGCTGTCTTGGGCGTCGAGGACGTGCATCCGGTGAGCGCCATCGCGGTGGCGCAGAGAGCTGCGGCCGAGGCCAGCACCGCTCTTCTCCGAGTTGTTTTCATCGTGGGAATCTCCTTCTGCGATTGGATGTGGTGATGGATGGATGTCGTCAGGCGTCCTGCTGAACGCGGGCGTCGTTGGCGGCGAAGAGCGTGAGGCAGAGCGCGGTGTCGAGGTAGATCCAGGCGCCGACCGAGACGAACCAGAACAGCGCGGGCACGATCGCCGTGACGAGCACGACGGCCGCGGCGAGCGCGACCAGCAGCACGATGGCCCACGGCATGGCCAGGGCGAAGCGCAGTGCGGTCGTCAGGTAGCGCCGCCTGGGCAGCTCGTAGTGCGCGTACATCGGGCCGAGCACTCCGCCGGCTCCGATCACGAGCACCGAGACCGCGACGAGCACGGCGATGAACGGCCACGGCGCGTGCGAGTCGATCGCGTACGCCCAGCTGAAGACGAGCGAGCCGATCACGACGACCACGGGTGCGAACACCAGGTTCGCGGTGCCCCACTGCGTGCGGTACTCCCGCCAGAAGTCGCGCACGAAGCGGATGCCGTCCCCGCGCATCCGCCGTCGCGCGAGGGTGTGCGCCGCCGCCGTCGCCGGCCCTGCACCGAGCACCACGCCGCCGAGCAGGGTGCCGACGAACCAGGCCAGGTTCAGTGCGGCCATCCACGTGACCGCGCCGCAGGCCGCGTAGGCCAGCTGCGCCAGTCCCGACGCTTCGCGGTGGCCCGTGCCGCCGCCCTCGTTCACGCGACCGATCGTCATGGCATGCTCCTTCGCATCCGTTCCGTCATGTCTTTCGGGTGCCTACGACGGGTACTGCGCGAGGGTCCAGTTGTCGCGCTGCACGTCGGCGTCGGCCTGGCCTGGGATGGATCGACGCACTGCCACCTGAGCCTCCTTGCTCATCGCGTTGTCCGCTGCGCACGGCGAATCGACCGTGCGGCAGACCGTCTGCGCGCACGCCGAATCGCCCCGCGTGAACGGCTTCGGATCACGCCGGCGCACTCCGGAAAACGCTTTCCCGAGATTGAATGGTTTCAATATATAGCGATGCCCCCGGGCGAGGTCAAGCCCTGTTTCGCAACAAGTCCCCGTTCAGGGGTGGACACGCGCACGAAGTCGCCGGTCAGCGGCCGATTCGATGAATCGATCCACATGCGGCTCGTGTCGGCCCGCAGCGCGCGTCCGTGTCCCTGCGGCCCGTCCGTGTCCGCGCGGCCCGTCCGCGTCGCGCGGCCCGTCCGGGTCGGTGCGGCCGGTCCGTGTCCCTGCGGCCCGTCCGTGTCACCGCGGCCCGTCGGCGTCACCGCCGCCCGTCGGCGTCACCGCCGCCCGTCCGTGTCCTGCGGCCCGTCCACCTCCGCGGAGGCCGAGACTATGGACACCGCATCCTGACTACGGTCAAAGTCCGTAGTCTGGACACCCGGGCCGTAGTCTCGATGACGGGAGGCCAGCCTCGGCACGCAAACCGTAGTCTCGGCATCCAGGACCGGAGTGCGGACGTCTCTCCATGCCGCCTGCGCTCACGCCGTAGGGTCGAAGGCGTGAGCATCGTCGTCAGCGTTCCCGGATCCGCCCTGCTGAACACCTACCAGGCGCTACCCGGACCGTTGCCGCAGGGCGTCGAGTTCGTGAAGTGGGACCTGACGTCACCCCCACCGCGCGACCGCTTCGACATCGTTGTGCCGCCGTACATGGGCGGCATCGCGGTGCTCGCCGCGCTCGAGGGCGTGCACGCCGAGCTCGTACAGAGCCAGTCGATCGGATACGACGGGGTGGCATCCGTGCTGCCCGCCGGCTTCGTGTTCGCCAACGCGGCCAGCGTGCACGAGACATCCACCGCGGAGCTCGCGCTCGCGCTCATGCTCGCGAAGCAGCGAGGCATCCCGGACTTCGTGCGGGCCGCGGAGCGCGGCGAGTGGGCGCCGGAACGCCTCGCCAGCCTCGCCGACCGTCGCGTGCTGATCGTGGGATACGGCGGGGTCGGCAAGGCCATCGAGGCCAGGCTCGCCGGGTTCGAGGTCGAGATCACGCGCGTGGCATCCCGTGCCCGCGACGAGGGCGATCTGCACATCCACGGCATCGACGAGCTCCCCGCGCTGCTGCCGCGCGCCGACATCGTCGTCGTCGGAACACCGCTGACGGATGCCACCCGCCACCTCGTCGACGACGAGTTCCTCTCCGCGCTCCCCGACGGCGCCCTCGTCGTGAACGTCGCGCGCGGAGCGGTCGCGGACACGGATGCCGTGCTGAAGCACGCGACAGAGGGCCGGCTGCGGTTCGCGCTCGACGTGACCGATCCGGAGCCGCTGCCTCAGGGGCATCCGCTGTTCGCGCTGCCCAACGTGCTGATCTCGCCGCACGTCGGCGGTGCCTCGAGCGCGATGATGCCGCGCATGGCCCGGCTGCTGCGGCGCCAGATCGAACGGATGCTCGCGGGCGAGCCGCCGCTGAACGTCGTGCTCCGCACCTAGCACCCCCCTCCGCCGAGCCCGTAGATTGTCGTCGAGCCACCCCGCGATTCGCGTGAGTGGAGGGGCGGCGCGACGACAAAACGCCGGCTCGACAGCACGAGCCGCGCTATGCGGCGGCGTCGTCCTCCGCGGAGGATGCGTCGGCCAGCGCCGCCACCTCGTCGGCGCCCAGGCGCAGCGTGACGGACTCCAGCAGCGCAGGTAGCTGCTCTACGGTGCGTGCACTCGCGATCGGCGCAACGACCGTCGGCTGCTCGCGCAGCCAGGCGAGCGCAACGGATGCCACGGATGCGTCGTGCCCGGCCGCGACCTCGTCGAGGGTGGCGAGCACGCGACGTCCGCGGTCGTCGAGGTACTTCACCGCACCGGCGGCGCGGGCGCTGTCGACGTCGACCCCGTCGCGGTACTTGCCGGTGAGGAACCCGCTCGCGAGTGCGAAGTACGGAACCACGCCGAGCCCGAAGCGCTCCGCCCGCTCGCGGAGCCCGTTCTCGAAGTCGCGCTCGACCAGGTTGTAGTGCGGCTGCAGCGCGACGGCGCGGTGCAGGCCGTCGCGCTCGGTCACCGCGAACCATTCGTCGATGCGCTCCGGCGTGTAGTTGGAGATGGCGATCGCCCGCACCTTGCCGGCATCCACCAGCTCGGAGAGCGCGCCGACCGTGTCGGCGAGTGGGATGGCCGGGTCGTCGAAGTGCGCGTAGTACAGGTCGAGGTGGTCGACCTGAAGGCGGCCCAGCGAGGCATCCGCCGCTGCCTTGATGTTGCTCGGGGCGAGCCCCTTGAAGTCCGGATGCGTGCTGACCTTCGTCGCGATCACGAACGAGTCCCGGTCGGTGCGGCGTGCCAGCCAGCGGCCGATCGCGCGCTCGCTCTCTCCGCCGTGGTTTCCGGGCACCCAGTGCGAGTAGCCGTCCGCGGTGTCGATGAAGTTGCCGCCGGCATCCGCGTACGCATCCAGCACCGCGAAGGACTGGTCGTCGTCGGAGGTCCAGCCGAAGACGTTGCCGCCGAGCGACAGCGGGTAGACCTCGAGGTCGGATGAGCCGATGCGGGTGCGCGGTGCAGACATGGATTCTCCTTCGTGGCGTGCGCCGGTGGTTGCTCTACGATGCAACGCGGTTCGGGCTCGTGCATTCCGCGGCGTCATCCATCGTCATCGCGCAGGCCCGTGTGGTCAGACCACAGTGCTACGCTTCTGTGGTCGGACCACAGGAGGTGCTCATGGCGGCGCTACACGAGCGGGAAGGCGGTGCAATCGTGCCGGACGCCACCGCGCCACGCGCTGCCGCACCGGACGCCGCCGTCCAGGAGGCCACCCCGCAGAGCACCGCGCGCGCCGCCGCTCCAGAAGCCGCGCCGCCGGCATCCCGCGCCTGGCGGGTGGCCCTCGAGCACATCGAATCCAGGCTGCTCAGCGGCGAGCTCCGGCCCGGCGACCACCTCCCTCCGGAACGCCAGCTCGCCACCGATGTCGGCGTCGCCCGCTCGTCGGTGCGCGAGGCGATCCGCGTGCTCGAGGTGCTCGGGCTCGTGCGCACCGCTACCGGCAGTGGGCCGAACGCCGGCGCCATCATCGTCGCCTCTCCGGATGGCGGCATGAGCGCCGTCATGCGCCTGCACGTCGCCGCGCAGGGATTCCCGGTGGCCGACGTGGTCGAGGCGCGACTCGTGGTGGAGCCCGCGATCGCGGCGCACCTCGCCCGCACGCGGGCGCGAGCCGCGAACGGCGGGAACGCTGCGGAGGGCGAGCGCGGTGGCGGTGCGGTGAACCTGCAGCGGGCATCCGCTCTGCTCGACGCCATGGATGTGCCCGACCTCGAGCCCGCGGAGTTCCTCGCGCTCGACGCGCGATTCCACGTGGCGCTGGCCGAGGCATCCGGAAACACGGTGCTGAGTGCCACGATGGCGGGGCTCCGCGACTCGATCGAGGGCTACGTGCTGCAGGCGGTGCCCAACCTGCCCTCGTGGTGGGCGACGTCGGCGAGGCTGCGCGCGGAGCATCGCGGCATTCTGCAGGCGATCCGCGACGGCGACGCGACGGATGCCGCCCGCCGCGTGCACGCGCACGTCGCCGGGTATGCGGCGGAGTCGCGCCTCACGAACGAACCATCCAAGAGCTAGCCGACGAACGACGGCACCACTGACCGACGAAGGAGACAACATGGTGCAACGACAGCTGCCGCAGGTGCGCGAGCTCGCCGCCCTCATGCAGTTCAAGAAGCCGCAGCTGAGCGCGAAGAAGCGACGCCTCGACTCGGCGCTGACCATCCAGGATCTCCGCCGCATCGCGCAGCGCCGCACGCCGAAGGCCGCCTTCGACTACACCGACGGATCGGCCGAGGGCGAGATCAGCCTGTCGAGGGCGCGGCAGGCGTTCGAAGACGTGGAGTTCCACCCCGGCATCCTGCGTCCTGCTGTGGATGTCGACACCACGTGCCAGATTCTCGGCGGCCCCTCCGCGTTGCCGTTCGGCATCGCCCCGACCGGCTTCACGCGGTTGATGCAGACCGAGGGCGAGATCGCGGGAGCGTCGGCGGCAGGCGCCGCAGGCATCCCGTTCACGCTGTCGACGCTCGGCACGACCTCGATCGAGGACGTCAAGGCGGCCAACCGTACCGGCCGCAACTGGTTCCAGCTGTACGTGATGCGCGACCGCGAGATCTCGTATGGGCTCGCACGCCGCGCGGCGGCGGCGGGCTTCGACACGCTCATGTTCACGGTGGACACGCCGATCGCCGGCGCCCGGCTCCGTGACAAGCGCAACGGGTTCTCGATTCCGCCGGCGCTGACGCTGCGCACGATCGTGAACGCCATCCCGCGTCCGTGGTGGTGGATCGACTTCCTCACCACGCCCCCGCTCGAGTTCGCGTCGCTGTCGTCCACGGGAGGCACGGTCGGCGACCTGCTCGACGCCGCGATGGATCCGACGATCAGCTACGACGACCTGGCGACGATCCGCGGAATGTGGCCGGGCAAGATCGTCATCAAGGGCGTTCAGAACGTCGAGGACTCGAAGCGCCTGATCGACCTCGGCGTCGACGGCATCGTGCTGTCGAACCACGGCGGACGCCAGCTGGACCGGGCCCCCGTGCCGTTCTGGCTGCTTCCGGATGTCGTGCGCGAGGTCGGCAAGGACGCCACGGTCATGGTGGACACCGGCATCATGAACGGCGCGGACATCGTGGCATCCGTCGCGCTCGGCGCGAAGTTCACCCTGATCGGCCGCGCGTACCTGTACGGCCTGATGGCCGGCGGACGCGAGGGGGTCGACAAGACGATCGACATCCTCCGCACACAGCTGGTGCGCACCATGCGACTGCTCGGCGTCTCGAGCCTCGAGGAGCTGAACCCGTCGCACGTGACGCAGCTCACGCGCCTCATGCCGGTGTCCCGCGCCATGACGGAAGCGGCGGATGCCTCGACTCCCCGACCGCGCGCCTCGGCATCGCGCTCCCGCGCCGGCACATCGAGCAAGGCCACAGCCACTGCGAAGACGACGAGCGCGGCCGCGGCCAAGAAGTAGGCGCTACCGGCTCTGCAGGAGGGGACCCCACACGGCACGGGCCCCTGCGTCGCCGATCAGCGCGATGTCGATCACGGACCCCACGGCGATGACGACGGCCGCGATGCCGATCAGAATCCGGATGCCCACGAGAGCCGTGCCGGTCACCCGACCCTCGAGCATCCGTTCGCCGAATCTCGTCCACAGCCACTCGATGAGCGCGACGATGAACAGCGGGATGACCCAGCCGAGCAGGGTGTTGCCGAGATCGGCGTGCTTCTGGATGGCCGGCGTCACTCCGGTGACGGCCTCGAGCGCCTGACCCGCGTTCACCGTGATCGGGGTGAGCACGAGCACGACGAGGGCGGCGAGTGGGGTGACGATCCCGAGCCGGCGCGCCGCGGCCGGCCACAGCGCGTGCAGCAGCACGGCGAGCGCGGTCAGCGGCGTGAGAACGACCACTGCATGCACGAGCAGGATGTGCAGCGGCAGGCCCAGGAACGTGTACGAGTCCATAGCCGTGAAACGTAGTGCACGCTCCGATGGTTCAGCTTTGCACGCCGCGTTGAACCGAACGGGCCCACGCCTCGTGTCTGAAGTGACCCGCCTCGCCGCGCGCCGGCGGGCGCGGAAGAATGAACGCGGAGGCGACATGGGCGCGGATGACGCGGCACTGCTTCGTGCTCTGCACGACGAGCATGCGCCGGCCCTGTGGCGGTACGTGGTCTCGCTCACCGGCGACACCGCGCAGGCCGACGACATCGTGCAGGAGACCCTGCTGCGCGCTTGGCGCAAGCCGAGTGTGCTCGACCAGAGCGAGACATCCGCTCGTGCCTGGCTGTTCACGGTGGCGCGCAACCTCGTGATCGACGGGGTGCGAAGCGCGCGACACACGCATGAGGTGACAACGGACGTGCTTCCGGATGCCCCGGCACCCGACGACACCGATGCCCGCCTCGACGCGTGGCTGATCGCGGATGCGCTCACGTCGCTGTCGCAGGAGCATCGCGCCGTGATCGTGCACGCGTACTACGGCGGACGTTCCACGGCGGAGATCGCCAAGGAGTTGAGCATCCCGGAAGGAACGGTGAAGTCGCGCATGCATTACGGGCTGCGAGCGCTGCGGCTCGCGCTGCAGGAGAAGGGGGTGACCCGATGAACGACCACGAGGCGCAGGACCGCGCAGGCCACGCCGAGCACGAACGGTTCGCGGAGTGGGATGCCGCCTACGTGCTCGGGTCGCTCTCCCCCGCCGATCGACGCGCGTACGAGGAGCACCTGGCGAGCTGTCCGATCTGCTCCGCCTCGGTACGTGAACTGGCCGGCGTGCCCGGGCTGCTTGGCGCGCTCCCCCGTGACGAGGCGATGGACCTGCTTCTCACCTCATCGACGGATGCCGCGCAGTCGGACCACGCGTCACCCGACGCCGCTCCGCCCGACCTCGTTCCTGCACTCCTGCACCGGGTGCGGCGCCGCAGGCGGGTGCGTCGCTGGTCGGTGGCCGGCGCGATCGTGGGAGCGGCCGCCGTGGCTGCGGCGTTCGCCCTCGTGGTGCCCGCCGTGGTGAGCGCACCGCCGCCGGCGACCGTGGCGACGAGCCTGCACCAGGTGGGCAGCGCATCCTCGAGCCCGCTTCAGGCGCAGGTCACGCTCACCTCGAAGAAGTGGGGCACGTCGATCGGCATGGTCTGCATCTGGAAAGCGGACTCGAGCTGGTCGCCCGACTCCGGCAGCGCATCGCGCTGGGATTACGGGCTCTGGGTCGTCGCCCGCGACGGTACAACCGACCGCGTCGCGACGTGGTCTGCCGGCCCCGGCGATGTCGTGCGCACGACGGACTCCACCGCGATCCCCGTTGCGAGCATCGCGCGCATCGAGCTCCGCGCGCTCGACACGGGGGCCGTGCTTCTCGCCGCGCCGGTGCATCCGACCTCCTGAGCGACGCGCAGCGGCCGCGGTGAACCGAACGGCGGCCGGGCACGTGGTCTCGGCGGGCGGCGCTCTTTCGGCGGCGCCGGCATCCACGGAAGGACTCATCGTGCGCAGAACAATCGCACCAGCACTGGCCGCGGCGGCGATCGCCGTCTTCGCTCTGGCTGGGTGCACCTCTGGCGGCTCCGCCGGCGGCTACTCGGCCGGATCGTCGCCCAGCGCATCCGCTTCGGCGTCGCAGGGGGGCAACGCGTCCACCTCGAACGACCTCGGCACGGCGACCACGTCGCTCGGCACCGTGGTGGTCGACGACAAGGGACTCACCGTCTACGTGTTCGACAACGACACGGCGAACTCGGGCAAGAGCTCCTGCACCGGGGCATGCCTCAACGCGTGGCCGCCCGTCACGAGCAGCTCGGCGACGCCCAGCGTGAGCGGCGTGACCGGCAAGGTCGGGACCATCGCGACTCCGAGCGGCAAGCACCAGATCACGCTGAACGGACTGCCGCTGTACACCTACTCCGGCGACGGTACCAAGGGCGACGTCAATGGCCAGGGAGTGCAGGGCATCTGGTGGGCGGTGTCGCCGTCAGGCGACAAGGTCACCGGCAGCAGCAAGAGCGGTTACTGACGATTGAGGCGAGAGCCAAGCGAGCTTGCTCGCTTGGCCGAGCCGATTGAGTCAGTTGAGCGGCGCCAGCCGCGATCATTAGAACAGCGTCCGCAGGGTGGCGAGCATCCGCTGATCGTCCTCGAGCTGGCCGCCCTCGTGGCCGTTGTACGGCCAGACGACGATCTCCTTGGATGCCCCGGCGTACGCGTTGAACGCCCCGAACACCGTCGAGGGCGGGCAGGTGGCATCCATCAGCGCGGTCGAGAACCAGGCGGGAGCCTTCGCGCGCTTCGCAAAGTTCACCCCGTCGAAGTAGCCGAGCACGGAGTGCACCGCGGCGACCCGGTCGCGGTGCACGGCGAGGTAGTTGCCGATCTCCTTGTAGGGCATGTTGTCGGTGATGACGGATGCGCGCGGAAAGTCGCACAGGAACGGAACGCGCGGGAACGCCGCCGCGACGTCGGGCACGAGCCCGGCGACCGCGAGCGTGATGCCGCCGCCCTGGCTGCCGCCCGCGATGACGACCCGGTCGGAGTCGACGACCTGCAGCGAACGGGCGGCCTCGACGGCGCGCACGGCATCCGTGAAGAGCCGGCGGTAGTAGTACGTGTACGGGCTCTCGATGCCGCGGGTCATCACACCCGGAACGGACGGCCCGCTGCCGTCGGGGTCGAACGTGTCGCCGAGCCCCCAACTGGAGCCCTGGCCGCGGGTGTCCATGAAGAAGTGCGCGAAGCCGGCGGATGCCCAGAGCAGGTTCTCCAGAGCGTGACCGCGCCCGCCGCCGTACCCCTGGTACTGCACGATCGTCGGCAGCGGAGCGGATGCCCCGGCCGGCACCCGCAGCCACGCCTTGATCGGCTGTCCGTGGAAGCCGTTGAACGTGACGTCGTACAGGAGGATCGAGGTGAGCCCGGTGTCGACGGGCGTCGCCACGACGTCGAGCGGGAACGACCGGGCGTCGTCGAGAGTCTCGGTCCAGAACGCGTCGAAGTCGTCGGGCTCGCGCTGTTCGCTGGTGTACGTGCGGAGTTCGTGCTCGGGGAGGTCGGTGAACATCGCACCAGGATATGGGGCGGCGCGCCTCAGCTGCGGCCCATCCCGCGGTAGCGCCAGCCGGCCGCGGTCCAGGCGTCGCGGTCGAGCGCGTTGCGTCCGTCGATCACGATCGGCTGCGCCACGAGTTCGCGTGTGGCGACCGGGTCGAGCCCGGTGTACTCGGGCCACTCGGTGACGAGGATGACGAGGTCGGCGTCTCGCAAGGCATCCTTCGTCTCCTCCGCGTACTCGAGCTGCGGATGCCTCGCCCTCGCGTTCGCGACGCCCCTCGGGTCGGCCGCGACCACGTTCGCGCCCAGTCCCTTGAGCGCTACGGCGACGTCGAGCGCCGGGGAGTCGCGAACGTCGTCCGAGTGCGGCTTGAACGTGACGCCGAGCACCGCGACCTTGCGTCCGACGACGGATCCGCCGAGCTCCGCCGTCGCCAGGTCGACCACGCGGCGACGCCGGCGGAGGTTGATCGCATCGACCTCCTTGAGGAACGCCAGTGCCTCGCTTCGACCCAGCTCGTCTGCCCGGGCCGTGAACGCGCGGATGTCTTTCGGCAGGCATCCGCCGCCGAAGCCGACGCCTGCGTTCAGGAACCGCCTGCCGATGCGATTGTCGTAGCCGAGGGCATCCGCCAGTTGCGTGACGTCGGCCCCGGTCGCCTCGGCGATCTCGGCCATGGCGTTGATGAACGAGATCTTCGTGGCGAGGTAGGCGTTCGCGGCCACCTTGACGAGTTCGGCCGTCGCGAGGTCGGTGACCATTCGAGGCGTGCCCTTCTCCAGCGCGTGCGCGTACACCTCGTCGAGCACGGCGACGGATGCCTCGTCCCCCGTCTCCACGCCGTACACCAGCCGGTCGGGCTCCACGGTGTCGCGCACCGCGTAGCCCTCGCGCAGGAATTCCGGGTTCCACAGCAGCCGTGCTCCCGTCGGACGGATGCGCTCGGCGAGTGCCGCGGAGGTGCCCACCGGGACGGTGCTCTTGCCGACGACGACGTGCCCTGGCTCCAGGTGCGGGAGCAGGGCATCCACCGCGGCATCGACGAAGCGCAGGTCGGCCGCGTTGCCGTCGCGCGTCTGCGGCGTCCCGACCGCGATGAAGTGCACGGTGGCCTCGGATGCCTGCGAAGCATCGGTCGTGAACCGCAGCCTGCCTGAGGCGATGGACTCGGTCAGCAGGTCAGACAGGCCCGGTTCGTAGAACGGCGGCCGGCCGACCGCGAGCGCCGCGATCTTCGCCTCGTCGATGTCGATGCCGATCACGTCGTGCCCGAGCTGGGCCATCGCGGCCGCGTGCACGGCACCCAGGTAGCCGCATCCGGTCACCGAGATTCTCATGGAGTCGAACGTACCGTGCGGTGACTGCTCCCCATCGGCAGCAGGGTCTTCGACCGCCTATCATTCGACGCATGGCTGCAGAGATTCCGGCGGGTTGGTATCCGAATCCGTGGAATGACGCGGAGGAGCTCTACTGGTCCGGTGTGGAATGGACCGGCATCTCTCGCGCAGCCCATCGCGTCGCTCCGCAGCAGGGGATGCCTGAGGCATCCGTCGACGTCGAGGACTCCACGGTCATGCGTCCGGTCGGCCCCGCGGCGGCCGCCGTGCACGCTCCGCCGGTCGTCGCCCCGCCGTCGGACGCTCCACCACCCGCTCCCCAGCAAGGGCCGAATCCGTTCGGCCCGCCGGCGTACGCGCCGCCGGCCTACGGGCCACCCACCTACGCACCCGAGTACTCCGCTCCGCAGTATGGGGCCGACCACTCCACCCCGCCGTACGCGCCCGCGTACTCCGCGCCGCAGTACGCGCCGCCGCCCGCGCCGCCTCACACCGATGAACCGGACGCGACCAGTATCCGCTGGGCTCTGAGCGCAGGAACGCCGCCGCAACCCGCGGTGAATCCGCGCGCGAAGTTCGGCTTGATCGCCATGATCGTCGGGATCGTCGCCGCGGTCTTCGCGGTCATCCCCGGTCTCAGTTTCGCGGCCTGGATTCCGGCGTTCTTCGCCATCGCCTTCGGCATCGTCGGATACCTCGGCGGACGGCCCAGGGCCTTCGCTCTCACCGGGATCATCGCCGGCGGTGCTGCTCTCGCCGTCGGCACCGCGGTGTCGATCTGGTTCCTCACGCAGCTCGGCGTTCTAGCCGGCTGACGCCACGCTCTCCCACACCAAGCGTTCAACGCACCCCACTCATCAGCCGTCGCAAGAGCGGCGAGATGAGCGAGAGCACCACGCCGATCGCGATCGCGATGGCTCCGAGCACGCCGAAGTACACGGCCTCCGTCTTCGGCGAGTAGAGCTCGGCGAGCTGTCCGCTGAGCGCGGTGCCCAGCGCCACGGACAGGAAGAACAGCGCCACCATCTGCGCGTGGAACCGCGCGGGCGCGAGCTTCGTCGACACCGAGAGGCCGACGGGCGAGAGCAGCAGCTCCGCGACGGTGAACACGAAGAGGATGCCCACCATCGCCAGGAGCGGCGTGCTGTTCTTGCCGCCTCCCGCGAACGGCAGGAAGAGCAGGAAAGCGATGCCCATGACGACCGTGCCACCGGCGAACTTCAGCGGTGTGGACGGCTGGCGTTCGCCGAGCTTCGTCCAGATGGCGGCGAACACGCCGCTCAGGATGATGATGAAGATGGGGTTGATGGACTGCACCCAGGAGATCGGGAACGTCCACCCGAACAGATCGCGATTCAGCCGGTTGTCGGAGTAGAAGGTGAGCACCGTGAACTGCTGCTGGTACAGCGACCAGAACGCGGCGCTGGCGATGAACAGCGGGATGAACGCGTAGACGCGGCGGCGCTCGACATCCGTCAGCCTGCTCGAGAGGATCACCACGAAGTAGGCGACGGCCGCCGCGATCGTGACCACGATGACGACGATCGACAGGTTGGTCGCCCGGATGACGCCAACGAGCGCGAGCAACACGATGACGATCACGCCGGCCACGGCGATGCAGGCCCAGAGCACGAATCGCGAACGCGGGAGCGGGTTGGAGACCTTGCGAGCCTCCTCCGGCAGTCGCTTTCGGCCGAACGAATACTGCACGAGCCCGATCGCCATGCCGAGGGCGGCGAGACCGAACCCGTAGTGGAATCCGATCGTCGACTGCAGCAGCCCGGTCAGCAACGGACCGAAGAATGCGCCGAGGTTGATGCCGAGATAGAAGATCGAGAAGCCGGCATCCCGCCGAGGGTCATGCTCGGTGTAGAGCGTGCCGACGACGGTCGTCGCGTTCGCCTTGAGGCCTCCGGAACCCACCGCGATGAGGACGAGGCCCACCCCGAGGCCGACGAAGCCCGGGAGGATGGCGAGCGAGAGGTGCCCGCACATGATGACGATCGCGCTGTAGAAGAGGACGCGCTCCGAGCCGAGCAAGCGATCGGCGATCCACGCACCGATGATCGTCGACAGGTATACCGCTCCGCCGTACGCGCCGACGATGCCGGCGGCGACCGGCTTCGGCATCGCGAGGCCGCCGTCGGCGACGGAGAAGTAGAGGTAGAGCAGCAGGATGCCCTGCATGCCGTAGAAGGAGAACCGCTCCCACATCTCCACCCCGAAGATGTTGGCGAGCGATCTCGGCTGCCCGAAGAAGGTCTTGCCGTGTTCGTTTCGCGTCGTGTCGGTCGGCGCCCCCGCGTCCGCACTCATCCCCTCAGGCTAGACCTCACCGTCCCGCGCTCGCGGTGGCGTTTGAACTGCAGAAGTGACTGCAGATCCCGCCTTTTATAGCCACATCTGCAGTTCAAACCTCCGCGAACGGTAGCTGTGGATGTTTGCGGCAAGCAGGCTCGCGTAGCGGGCACACTTCTGGCATGCCCGGTCGCGCTCCAATTCCCCCTGACGCGCTGGGTTCCGCGTTCCGAACCTCCCGATCCGGCGGCCGCGGACTCGGACGCGGGCGCCTGCGTGCAGCCGATGTGGATGCGCCGTTCCACGGCATCCGCAGCGTGAACCTGCCACTCGACACGCCTGTCGCGCTCGCGCGAGCGTACGAGCCTCGCCTCAAGCCCGGGCAGTTCTACTGCCTGGTCACCGCGGCACTACTGTGGGGCATCCCGCTTCCGACCGAGCTGGAGCGAGCGATGGTCGTGCATGTCGGCACCACCACCGGCAGCAAACCGCGCACGCGTGGTGTCGCCGGACACGAGTACCGCGAGCTCCGTATTCGTCATCGCAAGCGTCTACCCGTCACCACGCCCGCCGACACCTGGTGCCACCTCGCCTCCGTGCTGTCCCGTGAAGATCTCGTCGCGGCCGGCGACTTCCTCATCTCCGGTGAACGCTTGAGCGCAACACTACGCACCACACCGTTGTCCACGCCGGACGAGCTCGCGGATGCCGCATCCCGCTATGGACGCACGCCGGGCGCGAGGAAGATCCGCTGGGCGCTGCCCCGACTTCGCAAGGGAGTCGACTCACGGCGCGAATCGCTGCTTCGTCTTCTGCTGGTGGCACTCGGGCTCCCCGAGCCGGTGGTCGGGCATCCAGTCACCGTCGCAGGCGGAGTGCTGCTCCACCCGGACCTGTCATACCCGCACGCGAGGATCGCGATCGAGTACGAGGGCGACGAGCACCGATCGAGCAAGCAACGCTGGCGAGACGACCTGCGGCGAGTCCGTCTGCTGGAGGAGGCCGGGTGGCGGGTCTTCCGCGTGACGGACGACGACATGCAGAACCCCGAGTCCCTAGTGCGCGCTATCCGTGCCGCATTGGATGCTCACTAACAGCCATCGACGTTTGGACTGCAACTGTGGCTCTAAAACCCGCCCCTGAGGACCACATTTGCAGTCCAAACGCCGTGCGCGGCCTCTACCCAGCGGAGTTGGCCTGGGCGATCAGCGCGTCGACCGCCTCGTCGGTGAGGCCGACTCCGGGGAAGCGTCCGATGCGGCGCAGCGGCATCGAGCCCATCATCGCGATGAGCTCCTCGTTCTGGAACATGCCTGCGGCGGCCGGGTTCTGCGCTGCGGTCTGCTGCATGACTCCGGCGAGCACCTGCTGTCCGCCGGGATGCTTCATCCACTCCGCCAGCGACGACTGCCGGTCGAGCGGTACAACGGGCTCGTTCACCCGCAGCTCGACGCTGCCCTGTTCGCGGATGTCGCGCGAGCTCGCGCCGACGAGGATCTCCGCCGGTCCGTTCTCGACGTACCAGCGCTTCAGAACCGGGTGGAAGTACGCGAAATCGCGGTACCCGAGCGTGAACGACACCTCACGGCTCTCGCCCGGCTCGAGCGGAACCGCGTGGAATCCCCGCAGCTCGTTCAGCGGCCGGCGCACCTGCACGCTCGGCGCGGACACGTACAGCTGCACGACCTCGCGCCCGGCGACCGAACCGGTGTTCGTCACGGTGACGGAGACGTGAACGGACAGGCTGGCATCCGCCCCGTCGACGCTCATAGAGAGCCCCGAGTACTCGAAGCTCGTGTAGGAGAGCCCGTGCCCGAACGGGTAACTGACCGGCAGTTCGCGCGCGTCGTACCAGCGGTAGCCGACGAAGACGCCGTCGCCGTACTCGAGGTGCCCGTCGCGCCCGGGGAAGTCAAGGAAGGCCGAGTTGTCTTCGAGCTTCTCCGGGATCGTCTCGGTGAGCCGCCCCGACGGGTTCGCGATGCCGAACAGGATGTCCGCGATCGCGCCGCCACCTGCCTGCCCGAGGAGCCATCCCTCGAGCACCGCGCGGGCGCCGCCCTGCCAGTTCGAGACGCGCACCGCCGAACCGTTCGAGAGCACCACGACGACGTTCGGGTTCGCCTGCGCCACGGCGGCGAGCAGCGCCACCTGATTTGCCGGCAGGTCGATGTTCTCCCGGTCGTAGCCCTCCGACTCTGCGACAGAAGGCAGCCCGAGGAACACGACAGCGACCTCGGCGGAGGATGCCACCGCCACCGCTTCGCTCACCAGTTCGCCGGCATCCCCGCTCCCGTCCAGCGTGAATCCCGGCGCGAACGGCACATCGGCCTCCGCGAGGCGACGGATCTCGGTGAGCGCGTCGTCGAGACGGGTCGGCTCGATCTGCGAACTGCCAGCACCCTGGTACCGCGGGTTGCGCGCGAACTCGCCGATCACCGCGAGCGAGGCGTCCTGCGCGAGAGGCAGGATGCCTCCGTCGTTCTTCAGCAGCACGGCCGCGCGTGACGCCGCCTCCCGCGCCAGCGTGTGGTGATCCTCGACCATGTCGTCGGGCACGGCCAACTTGGTGCCGGCGTCCGCCTTCAGGTGCGCGTGGTCGAACACGAGCCTCAGCACGTTGCGCACGGCGGCGTCGAGGGATGCCTCGTCCAGCGATCCGCCGCGCACCGCGGTCACGATCGCGGCGGGTCCCGCCTCCGACTCGGGCATCTCGAGGTCGAGCCCGGCCGCCACGGCGGCGTCCCGGTCGTTCACCGCACCCCAGTCCGAGACGACGACGCCGTCGAACCCCCACTCGCTGCGGAGCACCTCGGCGAGAAGCCAGCGATCCTCTGTGGCGTAGACGCCGTTGAGCTTGTTGTAGGCGGCCATGATGGTGGCGGGCGAGGCATCCTTCACGGCCCGCTCGAACCCGGCGAGGTAGATCTCGCGTGCGGTGCGCTCGTCCATGTCGGCGCTGACCCGGAAGCGGTCGGTCTCCTGGCTGTTCGCGGCGTAGTGCTTGAGGGATGTCCCGACACCCTTCGACTGGATGCCGCGGATCAGTGCCGCTCCCAGCTCGCCCGCGATCAGCGGATCTTCGGAGAAGTACTCGAAGTTGCGGCCGCACAGCGGCGAGCGCTTGATGTTGATGCCCGGCCCGAGAAGCACCTGCACGTCGAGCGCGTTGGACTCCTCGCCGAGCGCCTCCCCAACCCGCTCGATGAGCTCGGCATCCCACGTGGAGCCCAGCCCGACGGCGGGCGGGAAGCACGTCGCCGGGAAGCTTCCGCCGATGCCGTTCTCCTGCTCGGGCGGCTGGCGGCGCACCCCGTGCGGGCCGTCACTCAGCGTGATCGACGGGATGCCCAGCCGCTCGATGGCGCGGGTGTGCCAGAACCCGTCGCCCGTGACGAGCGCCGCCTTCTCTTCGAGTGTGAGCTGGGAGATGAGGGCGTCGACGTCGTTGGCCATGGCATCCATTCTGCGCGCTACCCTCGATCGCGTGACCCACCACCTCACGCGCGACGAGGCGCGACGCATCGCGGTGCGAGCACAGCTGCTGGATGCTCAGCGCCCCGGCGACGTTGTGGAGGTGGCCGAACAACTGGGTGCGATCAAGATCGACCCGACCGCGACGATCGCGCCGGCACAGCACACCATCCTCTGGTCTCGCATCGGCTGGTCGTACGAGTCCGCTCAGCTCACGAAGGCCGTCGAGATGGACCGGGTGCTTTTCGAGTTCGACGGAAGCTTCCGGCCGGTGAGCCTGCTGCCGCTCATGCTGCCCTGGATGCGCACCCGCCCGCTCCGCGACAGCACCAAGCAGTGGGTCGAGGCCAACGCGAAGTTCCGCGACGACGTGCTCGCGCGACTGAGGGCGGAGGGTCCACTGCTGGCATCGGACATTCCGGACACCGCCGCGGTGGCGCGGGATTCCGAAGCCGGCTGGTACGGGCCGAACCAGGTGCCGCAGATGCTCGAGTTCCTCTCCCGGACGGGCCAGATCGGCGTGGTACGGCGTGAGGGACGACACCGCGTCTGGGACATCGCCGAGCGCGCGTTTCCGGCCGACCTGCCCGAGTACGATCCGGACGAGGCGGCACGGATGCTCGACCAACGCCGCCTGCAGGCAGCCGGCATCGCGAAGCAGAAGTCGCCGTGGACGCGTGTCGGCGAGGCGGGAGAGCCGGCCACGATCGAAGGGTTGCGCAGCAAGTGGCGGGTCGATCCGGAGGCGCTGGCGATGCTGAACGATGACGTCGACGGCCGGGTCGCGTTCCTCAACCCCTACGACGGCATGCTGTTCGATCGGCCGCGGCTGCGCGACATCTTCGACTTCGACTACGTGCTCGAGCAGTTCAAGCCGAAGTCGCAGCGCAAGTACGGGTTCTTCGCGCATCCGATCCTGATCGGCGACGTCTTCATGGGCATGCTGGACGCGGCTGTCGACCGCGAGCAAGAGGTGCTGCGGGTGAACGCGGTGCACGAGCTCATCCCGTTCGAGCCGGAAGAGGACGAGATGGTGCGCGCCGAGATCGCCGACCTCGGCGAGTGGTTGGGCGTGCGGGTCGCGGAGTTCTAGGCGGATCGCTCCCGAAGCGCAGCCTCGAACTCGTCCATCGCCCAGTCCAGGTCGGCGGGATCCACGACGATCGGCGGAGCGAACCGGATCGTCGCGCCGTGCGTGTCCTTGACGAGGATGCCGCGGCGCAGCATCCGCTCCGCCAGCTCACGACCGGTGCCGATCACTGGATCGACGTCGACGCCCGCCCACAGTCCGGCTCCGCGCACGGCGGTGACCCCGTGCCCGACGAAGGCGTCGAGCCGGCCGCGCATGCGCTCGCCGAGCTCCCGGGCGCGCTGCTGCGGCTCGCCGGTGGCGAGCATCCGGATCACCTCGAGCCCGATCGCACAGGCCAGCGGGTTGCCGCCGAACGTCGAGCCGTGCTCGCCTGGGCGGATGACGCCGAGCACCTCGCGGTCCGCGACCACGGCGGACAGCGGCATGATCCCGCCGCCGAGCGCCTTGCCCAGCAGGTACACGTCGGGCACCACACTCCACAGGTCGCTGGCGAACGTCTCGCCGACGCGGCCGAGTCCGGACTGCACCTCGTCGGCGATCAGCAGCACGCGGCTCTCGGTGCAGATGCGCCTCAGCTCGGGCAGGAAGTCGTCGGGCGGCACGATCACGCCCGCCTCGCCCTGGATCGGCTCGACGAGCACCGCCACCGTGTTCTCGTCGATCGCGGCAGCCACAGCCCCGGCATCACCGTATGCGACCGAGCGGAAGCCCGGCGTGAACGGGCCGAAGCCGTCGCGGGCATCCGGATCGTCGCTGAACCCGACGATCGTGGTCGTTCGTCCGTGGAAGTTTCCGTGGAAGACGACGATGTTCGCGGCATGCGCGGCGACGCCCTTGACGCGGTAGCCCCAGGCGCGCGCGACCTTGATGCCGGTCTCGACCGCCTCGGCGCCGGTGTTCATCGGCAGCACGAGATCTTTGCCGGCGAGCGCGGCGAGCTCCGTCACGAACGGTCCAAGCAGGTCGTGGTGGAAGGCGCGGCTGGTCAACGTGATGCGGTCGAGCTGCTCCTTCGCGGCCGCGACGAGCCGCGGGTTCGAGTGGCCGAAGTTCACCGCGGAGTAGGCGGCGAGGCAGTCCAGGTAGCGGTTGCCGTCGACATCCGTGACCCAGGCGCCGTCGCCGGAAGCGATCACGACCGGCAGCGGGGCGTAGTTGTGAGCGGCGTGCTCGTCTTCGAGGTGAAGGGCGTCGGTGGCGCTTACCGACGAAGTTCCAGGGTGCAGCATTTGACGCCACCTCCTCCTCGGAGAAGCTCGGACAGGTCGACGCCGATCGGGTTGTAACCGCGCTCGCGCAGCTGCTTCTCGAAGCCGACCGCGCGCTGGGCGATCACGACGTTGTAGCCGTCTGAGATGGAATTGAGCCCGAGGATGCCGGCATCCTCCTCGCTCACGATGATCGCGTCGGGGTAGAGCTGCTCGAGCTTGCGACGGCTCGGCTCGTCGAACGCGGCAGGCACGTAGGCGATGTTGGCGTTCTCGTCGTCCTTCAGCGGATCGAGCACCGAGATCGCCGTGTCGAGGTGGTAGAAGCGCGGGTCGACGAGGTTCAGCGTGACGACCTCACGACCGAACACCTCGTGCAGCTCGCGGTGGCTCTCGACGCTGCTGCGGAACCCGGTGCCGGCGAGGATGCGCGTGCCCACCAGCAGGATGTCGCCCTCGCCCTCGTTCACCTGCTTCGGCTCGACGACGCGGAACCCGTGCTGGTCGAACCAGTCCATGAACGCCGGCCCCTCCGGCGCACGCTGCGGATACGTGAACAGCGCGCCGTACGCGACGCCGTCGATGATGAATCCGCCGTTGGCCGTGTAGACCATGTCGGGAAGGCCGGCGATCGGGTCGATCAGGTGCACCTCGTGACCGAGGCGGATGAACGTCTCGTAGAGCGTCGTCCACTGGTCGAGCGCGTTCTGCGTGTCTGTCGGCTCCTGCGGATGCATCCACGGGTTGATGCGGTAGCTCACCGTGAAATGCTCGGGACGGCACATCAGGTAGGTACGGTGGGACGGCACGAGGTGCGTCGGCGCCTCCGTTCGCGTCGCGGTTCCGGATGCCGGTTCGTGCGATCCGCTTCGAAGGCGTGCGTCGGTGGAGTCGATGGCCGTCATGCTTTCCAGTCTCGCACCGGGTTATTGCGTGGTGTGTGGCATCGACTGCATGATCCGTGCGCAAATCCCGGCCGAGACGCAACACATCAACATAGAATTGCGGTGTGGACAACCTCGATCGGAACATCATCGACCTGCTGCGCGAGAACTCGCGCGCCTCGTACGGCGACATCGGCTCGCGTGTCGGGTTGTCCGCATCCGCGGTCAAGCGCCGGATCGACCGGCTGGTCGTCGACGGAGTCATCCGCGGGTTCACGATCAACGTTGATCCGACGATCGACGGCATGAGCACCGAGGCCTACGTCGAGCTGTTCTGCCGCGGCACGGTGTCGCCGAGCGAGCTGCAGCGCATCCTCTCCGCGGTTCCCGAGGTCGCGGAGGCGTGCACGGTCTCCGGCAGCGCGGACGCGATACTGCGCATCCGGTCCCGGGACATCCCGAGCCTCGAGGCCGCGTTGGAGCGGGTGCGCGTCGCACCCAGCGTCGACCACACCCGCAGCGCGATCGTGCTCTCCCGCCTGGTGCACCGAGAGATCGAGTGACGGCTGTCTGAGCGCCGACATAGCATTCGCTCTCGACGCACACAGCGGATTCTGTGAGCATGATCGGGTGGACGAATCGACTGCGCGCCTCCTCGTCGTGGAGGACGACCCCGATATGGCCAGGCTGCTGCGACGCGGTCTGATCGCGGAGGGCTACGACGTGCTCTCCGTCGACAACGGTGTTGATGCCCTCATCACCCTGCGCGACAACACGGTCGACGCGCTCGCCGTCGACGTCATGCTTCCCGGCATGAGCGGCTTCGAGCTGTGCCGCAGGGTGCGCGAGTCTGGCCGCACCATGCCCATCCTGTTGCTGACCGCGCGGGATGCCGTCGAGGACCGCGTCTTCGGCCTCGACTCCGGAGCAGACGACTACCTCACCAAGCCGTTCGCGTTCGCCGAGCTTGCCGCCAGGTTGCGCGCGCTGCTGCGACGGGATGCCTCGACCAAGCCGACCCTGCGCGTGGGCAATCTGACCATCGACTCGCTCGAGCACAAGGCGTCGGTCGCCGGAAAGCAGGTGGCGTTCAGCCCGCGCGAGTTCTCGCTCGTGCGGTTGCTCGCGATGCACGCGGGCGAGATGGTGACGCGCAACGACATCCTCGACGACATCTGGGGCGGTCACGAGCACATCGACCAGAACGTGCTCGACCAGTACGTGTCGTACGTGCGCCGCAAGCTGGATGCCGCAGACACCGGCATCCGCATCGCCACCGTGCGCGGCCTTGGCTACCGGCTGGAGGCGGTCGAGACGCCTGCGGGCCAGACGCCCGCGAACCATTCGGGGCACGGCGGTGCGGCGGCTCCGGATGCGGCCGGCCAGGATGCCCCAGAGCACGGTGAGCCGGCCGAGCCGAAACGGTGAACTGGATCCGCGGCTTCGCCGGTCGCCTCTCGATCACGGCCCGCATCGCGGTGGGCAGCTTCGTGGTCGCGGTGCTGATCGGGGTGGTCGCGGTGATCGGCATCAGGGCGGGTGTGAGCGTCATCCTCGACAACGCCACCGTCACCCTGCTGGAGCACGACGCTGAGCCGTTCGCGCAGCAGGTGGCGAGGAACCCGCGCGACATCGAGACGATCCCTGGAGAGGGGCAGTACGTTGCGATCGTCTCGCCGTCCGGTCAGGTGAAGATGTCGAGCCTTCCGAAGTCGTTGCGGCCCTTCGGGCACGCGCCGCTGACCGGTGAGGAGACGATCTCGCGCGTGAGCACCTCGGTGCGCGACTACATCGTGCGCACCGCGCCCGTCGTGCGAACGGACGGCGTCTGGCACATCGTCACCGCGCGCAGCGAGGATGCGAACGAGCTCGTGCTGGGCAGGCTGAGCGCCGCGCTCATCGTCGGCGCGGCCGCGCTGGTCGCCTGCTTCACCGTCGCGTCGTTCATCTTGGCGCGCACCGCCCTGCGTCCGGTGAACGCGATGCGCAGGCAGGCCGACGAGCTCGCACGCCGGCAATCGGCCGGCACGACGGCGGAGCGCGATGCCAGCGCACGCGAACTGCTGGAGGTGCCGCCGGTGCGCGACGAGCTGGCCGCGCTCGCCGTCACGCTGAACGGGCTCATCGAGGGGCTTCGGGCATCCGCCGACCGAGAGAAGCAGCTCGTGTCGGATGCCAGCCACGAGCTCCGCACGCCGCTGGCGGTACTGCGCGGCGAACTCGAGCTCGCGGAGCTCGACGCGGGCGACGCGGATGCGCTGCTCGCCGACATCCGCCAGTCCCACCAGACCGTGCTGCGGCTCTCGAATCTCGCCACGAACCTGCTCGAGCTCTCCCGCATCGACGCGCACGGCCAACGGGGCGAGAGCAACTGGTTCGACCTCGAAGACGAGCTGGCCGCGGCGATCGATCGCAGTCGGCAGGCGGCCGCGATGCAGGGCGTCGACTGCGTGATCGACTTCGAGGTCGTGGCGGATGCTCCGGCCACCGGGACGGTGGCACTGTCGAGTCAGGAGTTCGGCCGCATCGTCGACAACCTCATCGGCAACTCGATCAAGGCGCTCGCTTCGGAGGAGGTGCCGGCGGAAGGCGCCACCGCGGAGGATTCCGGTGTGCCAAGCGCGGCTGCCGCCGAGGACGCCGGCACCGTGACGGCGCGGCTCACGCACGACGACGCATCCGTGTGCCTGTCGATCATCGACGACGGGCCGGGCATGCCATCGGACTTCGTGCCGATCGCGCTCGACCGCTTCACTCGCGTCGACGCGGCGCGCAACACCACCACCGGAAGCGGGCTGGGCCTCGCGATCGTCGCGGGCCTCGTCGATGCGGCGCGGGGCAGCATCCGCTTGTCATCCGACCCGGGCGCCGGCCTCACTGTCGACATCATGCTGCCGCTCGGCGCGTGAGTCGCGCCGGCCGTCAGCTCTGCAGGATGCGGCCGAAGTGGTAGCCGATGCCGCTCCACGTGTTCAGCGACACGATGCGCACCGGGATGCCGTAGTCCGGTGCCTCGATGATCATGCCGCCGCCGAGGTAGAGCGCGACGTGCTCGTCGTCGTTGAAGAAGACGAGGTCGCCGGGCTGGGCATCCGCCTCGGAGATGGGAGCGGCGACGGCATCCTGCGACGGCACGTAGTGCACCAGTGAGATGCCGACGGTGGCGTAGGCGACCATCGTGAGGCCCGAGCAGTCGATGCCGTCGTGCGATGCGCCGCCGAGCGCATACGGATCGCCCAGGTAGGTGAGCGCCGTCTCGACGATCTTCTCCCGCTCGCCGCCGTACTGCAGTGCCTGCGCCAGAGCGACAGCGACCTCGGGGCCGTTCGGTCCGGACTCGGCGGCCACGATGCCGGCGATCGCGCCCGCGACGTAGTTCTCCTTCTGCAGGGATCCGTCCGAGACGGCGGCCGAGACCTGCAGCTTCTGCGCGATCAGCTTGGAGTTGCTGGCGATCGTGGCCTGCAACTGCTGCGGGCTGATCGACTCGGCAGCGTTGGCGGGCGCGGCGAACATCAGGCCCGGAATGAGCGCGAGCACAGCACTTCCCGCGATGAGCGCGGGCTTGCGGGATGCCTGCAGCCGACGGTGCGCGTGCCCGCCCGGCTCATGCGCACCCGCCTTGTGGTGGCTGCGGAAGTCTCCGCCGCCGAAGGCGATCCCCTGCGCAGCGGATGCGGTGTGCTGGGCAGGCTGCTGCGGCGTCGCTGCCGTCTGCTGCACTGCCGCGAACTCCTGTGCAGGCTGCTCCTGCGCGGCCGTCGTGTGGCCTGCCTGCTCCTCGTACGGCTCCGTCGCCGCCTGTGCTGCTCGCGCGGCGCGGAGTGCGCGGCGCGATGGATACGCGGGCGCGGGTCCCGGAGTCGTGACGGGCGGCGGGGCCGGCACGGACGCCTCGCTCGGTGCCGCCGCCTGAGCGGCACGCAGCCGCTCACGTGCTTCGCGACGGGAACGCGGCGGTTCCGAGAAGTCGAGTGCCGCCGGCTCCCCCTGCTTGCTCGGCGGCACAGTCTGCACGGCCGTCAGCGGTGCAGGTTCCGTCCGCGTCAGCGGTGCGGGTTCCGTCGGCGTCAGCGGTGCAGGTTCCGTCCGCGTCAGCGGAACGAAGAGCGTGGGCAGCGCCGGCTCAGGGGCGTCGAGCGAGGACTCGGCGAGCCCGGGCGGATCGAATACGACGGGGTCGGACGCGACGACGGGAGCCTCGGACGGTGCGAACTCGACAGGCTCCGCCGGGTCGACCATCTCCTCCACCGGAGCGGGAACGACCTGGGGAGTGCGGGCATCCGGAATCGGATCATCGGAGACCAGCTGTGCGACGAACGCGGAGAGATCGTCGGAGTCGTCGACGGGTCCGCGCAATGACGCGTCGTCTGCCGACGAGCGGCCGTGGTCGACCGCCGCTGCTCTCCGACCCATTCGCTCCCAGCCTGCTCCCGATTCCGCACACGGGGTACGGAGGTTTCGACAACCATGTCCCCCAAAATGCGGACCGGCGAGCCGGCCACGCGTTCCACCATAACGGATCGATAAACGAGCACCACTGAGAAGACTCGGAGGTTCGTCGGTTAATGCCGTCGGTCAGGGCGGCGACCGCCGCTCAAATCAGGCGGGTGAAGTGGTACGGGATGCTCGCCCACTGCGACAGCGGGTCGAGCTCGACGTCGCGTCCCTCGGTCGGCGCGTGCAGAACCATGCCGTTACCCATGTAGATGCCGACGTGCTCCTCGCTGTCGAACACCACGAGGTCGCCCGGGCGCGCGTACGCGGCGGAGATCGGCGAGCCGGCAGCATCCTGCGTCGGCACGTAGTGCGCGAGGCTGACGCCCGCGGCGGCGTACGCCACCATCGTGAGCCCCGAGCAGTCGATGCCGCTGTGCGATGCCCCGCCGAGCACGTACGGCGTGCCGAGGTAGGTCATGGCGGTCGAGACGATCGCCGCGCGGGCGTTCGGGTTGCCCGTTCCGATCAGCTGTAGAGCCATGCCACGATCGATGCCGTACGACTTCTCGAGGTTGCCGGCGACGTCGACGGTCGCGAACGTGTCTTGCACGACGGCCGGCTGCGCCACATCGGCTGCGACGTCGAGATGCTGCACGTTCCCGTGAGCCGCGGCATTGAGGATGGCCGTGTGCAGCGCCGCTTGCGCCTTGCTCTGGTGCGGGCGCGGGTGCGTGACTGAGGCAGCGAATGCCACACCGTGCCGGCTCTCGGCGCGCGCGGCATGACCAGCGTGCACGCTCTCGGCGTGCGCGGCGTAACCGGGCAGCGCGGTGGTGAGGCTCGCGATGAGCCCGAAGGAGACGCCTGCCACGGCGAGCGTGATGTGGTGGCGGCGGGCCGCGCGGTGAGGAGCGGCCACCGCCACGTGGGTTCCGCGGCGACGGCGGAGCCCCAGAGCCGATCGGGGGAACAGTGCCGTTCGGGTACCGGCGAGGGCGTTGATGAAGTTGTCGTACGTCGAAGAGAGCAAGCGCATAAGTGGAGACCAGGCGGACGGCCCGCACGTACGTACGGCCGTCACGAATCGTTCGGGTTACAAAGCAAAAAGCCGGTCTTCACCGGCAGTGCTCAACCGTAGGTGAGCGGCGCAACCCGCTTGCCAGGCGTCATTCAGGTTCTCAAGGAGCCGATCAGGCCGCATTTCCGTGAGCAGAACGGATGTCTGCCCCTCGAGAAGCGCGCCACCGCGCCTGGTGCGCGACCGGCCGCGATCCGCATGCTGGTGCGGATCGCGCGGGCACGAGCATCCGCTTCCAGGCAGGGTCGTTCTGGTCATCTGACCAGGAATGCGGTTACCCTGAGCTTTCCTGCGGTGGCACTCAGGAACTGAGCTACTGTCAGGGAATCGTCAGGCCGTCTTGCGGTGCATGCCAGCTTCGAGCCGCGTTCAGATCACGTCGTCTGTGAGATGAGTCGGGCTGCCGAAGCGGTGATTCGTGATCGAGATGGCCTGCTCCTTGAGGAACGGCAGGAGTTCGACGCGGCCGGATGCCGTCACCGGCCCGGAGAACACGGCGACGTCGATGCGGTCCCCGAGCGCACGGGCCAGCGCCGCGGGATCTCCGCCGATCAGCCGGATGCGTTCGGCAGGCAGGCCGTCGGGATCGACCGCGGCGCCGGAGGCCGCCACGCGCGCCAGCCACGCGGCATCCGTCTCGACCGTCTCGCCCACGCCGAGCTCGTGCAGCGCCTCACGCAACGGTCGTGGGAGCTGCGTCGGGCTGCTCACGTCGAAGCGTCCGCGCACCAGGGTCGCCGCGGCGAGCACGCGCAGGAGTGCGGCGAGGCCCACGCCCTCGCTGAGTCGGATGCTCACCCGTGCCGGCCGGTACCGGAACAGGTTCCGCTCCACACCGAGGTTCGCCGCGTCGCGCACCACGCCGAACTCCTTCGCCCACGCGATGGCGTCGCTGAGCGCCGACCGGCGCACGAGGTCGAACTCCTCGTAGCTCATCGACGGCTGGGCGGACTCGATCACGCGCGAGACCCGCGAGTCGAGTCCGCGCAGGTGCAGGCTCGCGCTGGAGGATCCGGCCTCCCCCGCCCACGAGCCCAGCCCGAACAGGTAGTTCGGTCCGCCTGCCTTGTGCCCTGCGCCAACGGATGACCGCTTCCAGCCGCCGAACGGCTGTCGCTGCACGATGGCGCCGGTGATGCCACGGTTGACGTAGAGGTTTCCCGCTTCGACGACGGAGAGCCAGTACTCGATCTCGTCCGGGTCGAGCGAGTGCAGGCCTGCGGTGAGTCCGTAGTCCACCGCGTTCTGCCACTCGACGGCCTGCTCGATCGTGCGGGCGTGCATGATGCCGAGCACCGGGCCGAAGAACTCGTTCTGGTGGAATCGCGAGCCGGGCTGCACACCGGTACGGATGCCTGGGGACCAGAGCCGCCCCGAGTCGTCCAGTCGGCGCGGCTGCACGAGCCACTCCTCGCCGGGCTCCAGCTGTGTCAGCGCGTACTCGAGCTTGCCTGCGGCCGGTTCGATGAGCGGTCCCATCCACGTGACCGGCTGCTCCGGCCATCCCACGTAGACGCTCTCCGCTGCATCGGCCAGCTGATCGCGGAAGCGCTGCGACGTGCCCATGGATCCCACGAGGATGACCAGGCTCGCCGCCGAGCACTTCTGCCCGGCGTTGCTGAACGCGCTCTTCACCACGTCGGCGACGGCCAGGTCGACATCGGCGCTCGGCGTGACGACGATGGCGTTCTTGCCGCTCGTCTCGGCCAGCAGCGGCAGGTCGGGGCGCCAGCTCTTGAACAGCTTCGCCGTCTCGTACGAGCCGGTGAGGATGACGCGATCCACTCTCGGTTCCGAGATGAGCGCCTGACCGAGCTCGCCCTCGTCGACATCGGCCAGCGCCATGAGCTCCCGCGGGATGCCCGCCTCCCACATGCACTCAGCGAGCACGGCCGCGCAGCGCCTCGCCTGTGGCGCCGGCTTGAACACCACACCGCTCCCGGCGGCGAGGGGGCCGAGAACGCTGCCGGCCGGAATCGAGACCGGGAAGTTCCACGGCGGCGTCGCGACCGTGAGTCTTGAGGGCACGAACGTCGCGCCCTGCACGGTGTCGAGCTCGCGGGCGAGGGAAGCGTAGTAGTGGGCGAAGTCGACCGCCTCGCTCACCTCGGGGTCCGCCTCAGCGATCGTCTTGCCCGTCTCGGATGCCATCACCTCGATCAGGCGGTCGCGATTCGCGGAGAGTGCCAGACCGACCCGGTCGAGAGCCGCGGCACGTGCGCTTCCGGGGATGGAGCCCCACTGCTCCCCGGTCTGCTGCACGGTGGTCAGAAGCGTGTCGAGCATCCGCTCGTCCGTCACGCGCGAAGCCGCGAGCGTCTGAGCACCGAGTTCGGAGGAGGGAACGGATGCCAGGATGCGGCGCCCCCACGCTCGGTTCGCCGGCAGGGCGGGGTCGGTGTCGGACTCGTTGCGGAAGGCGCGCGGCGAGTCGGTTTGCTCCGGTTCGGACTCCCGCTGGGAGCCAGCTTCGGGTTGGGGCTCAGGCTCGGGTTGAGGCTCGGCAAGGTCGCCCGGCTCCAGCACGATGCCGGTCGTCGGGAACAGCCCGCTTCCCCGCGACCCGCGCTGCAGTCCGAGCACCGCGGCCGTGAGTCCTTCCTCTGCTGCCTCGGCGGCCGGGTCGACGGGCGCGGGCCGCGGGTGGAACAGGGTGGTCGGGTCGGTCTCCACCCACTCGCGGGCGCGGTCCTGCCTGCGGTTCGGGAGGGGTGCGAGTCCGCGAGGGCCGTCATCCGCCTCGTACTCAGCGATCGACGCCAGGAACCTCGCCTTCTCGCGTTCGAACAGGTCGGGCTTGTCGGTCAGCTCGAACGCGGCGGAGAGGAAATCCTCGTCTGCTGCGTTCTCCTGCAGCCGGCGCATGAGGTACGAGATGGCCACGTCGAAGTGTCGCGGATGCACGACGGGCGCATACAGCAGCAGGCCGCCGACCGTGTGCGCGACGGCGTCCGCCTGCTGAGCGGCCATGCCGAGCAGCATCTCGAAGTCGATGCGGTCGTCGACGCCTCGGCTGCGCGCAAGCAGCCAGGCGTGCGCCACGTCGAAAAGGTTGTGCCCGGCCACACCGATCTTCACGGCGTGCGTGTGCTCAGGAGTGAGCGCCCAGTCGAGCACCCGCTTGTAGTTCGCGTCGGTGTGCACCTTGCCGTCGTATGTCGCCAGCGGCCAGTCGTGCAGCGCGGCATCCACCCGCTCCATCGGCAGGTTCGCGCCCTTCACGATGCGCACCTTGATCGGTGCACCGCCCGCGGCTCTGCGGTTCTGCGCCCACTCGGTGAGGTCTTGCAGGGCATCCAGCGCGTCCGGCAGGTACGCCTGAAGCACGATGCCGGCCTCGAGGCCGAGCAGCCGCTGGTCGCCGAGCAGTCGCTTGAAGACCGCGATCGTGAGATCGAGGTCGTGGTACTCCTCCATGTCGAGGTTGATGAACTTGGGGGTCGGGGATGACGCCGCGTAGAGATAGAGCGGTGCGAGGCGCTGCACCACCCGCGCGACCGACTCGTCGAAGGCCCACATCGACAGCTGGCTGGCCACGCTCGAGACCTTGATCGACACGTAGTCGACGTCGTCGCGCTCCAGGAGCTCGCGCGTTCCTGCGAGGCGCGCATCCGCCTCGTTCTCGCCCAGCACCGCCTCGCCGAGCAGGTTCAGGTTGAGTCGGATGTGACCGGATGCGCCAGCGGACGCGCCATCCTGGCGCAGCCGGGCGATCGCCTTGCCCAGCTTGGCCGGCGTCGCGTCGACGATCAGGTGGCCCACCATCGAGCGCAGCACGCGACGCGCGATCGGGATGACGATCCACGGGGCGGCTGGTGCGATGGCACCGCCGATCGCGATCGCCCAGCGCTGGTACCAGGGAAGAAACCGCGGAACCGAACGGCCCAGCTGGTGCAGGCTCTTCGCCGCGACGTAGACATCCTGCGGGCGGGCGACGCCGTCCACGAAGCCGACCGCGAAGTCGAGTCCGCGCGGATCCTGCAGAAGACCGGCCAGCCGTTCGGCCGCCGGGTCGCGCTTGGACGCCTCCGGGATGGCATCCCGCGCCTCGGATGCCTGCAGCCACGCGCGCACCAGCTCGATCGCTCGCTGGGCGAGGTCGTCTTCGGGGATACCGGTGGAGGGGGTGCCGGGGGTGCGGATGCCGTCGTCCTGCGCCATGAACTCGAGACTATGCCGGGGGAACGCGCGACGGCACCGCGTGGCGCGGCGTGCGGCGCAACGATCCGTGCGTGCTGGCCGCGACGGGCGCAACGTTCGGCGCGGCGATCACGACCGCACGAGTCGTCGCATCGACGTGACGCCTATTCCCACCACGACCGAGAGCACGATCAGAACGAGCCCGAGCATCCGCCAGCCGGGGACGGTGGCGAGCACGCCCGCACTCAGTGACCCGACGACCTGGAAGCCGTTCGTGATCACCTCGGCGATCGGCTGCACGCGGCCGCGCTCCGCCGCGAGGTAGGTCCGCGTGATCATGGCGCTTCCGCCGCTGTATGCCAGGTTCCAGCCGACGCCGACCGCGAGCATCGCCGTGAGGAATGCCCACTCCGCCGTGGAGACCGCAGCGGCGGCGCCGGCCACGACGATGATCGCCGCTCCAACGATCGCGATGGATCGCTCGCCCACCCGTCCGATCACCTTCGCGATGACGAAGCCCGGCGCGAACATGCCGACCATGTGCAGCTGAACGGCGAGCGCGGCATCCGCCTGGGTGTGCCCCATCGCCATGCCCGCGATCGGGCCAGCCGTCATCATGGACGTCATCGCGAATGCCGCGAACGACGTCACGGCGATGCCGGTGAGGAGGAGCGGCTGGCGCCACAGCACGCGTCGCGACCTGGGTTCGACGAACGACTCCGTGGATGTCTGCACTTCGTCCGCGCGTCCGCAACGCCCCTGCACCGCGAGTTCGTGCGGCAGGAACGCGTTCCACAGTGCGGCGAGTGCTCCGAAGAACGCCACCATGAGGTAGCTGGCGACGAAGGCGACGGGCAGCAGGGCATCGACCCAGGTCGCGAGGAAAGGGCCGAGAAGGGCGGCGACAAGGCCGCCCGCAAGCACGGTGGTGACGGCTCGCGCGCGTTGACTGCCTGATGCATCCGCTGCCGCGTACCGGTAGTAGCCGGCGCCGGCGGAGTAGACGCCGATCAGGCCGGTGCCGATGCAGAACAGCCAGAACGTGTCGAGCTGGATGGCGAGCGCCGAGACGAGTCCGGCCAGGATGGCGACGCACGCGGCAGCGGTGAACATGGTGCGGTATCCGTAGCGTCCGATCAGCCGCGAGAACAGGAACGTCGAAGCGACGGCGGCGATCGGTATCAGGCTGAACGGGAGTGTCGCAAGGGCGGTCGTCGGTGCCAGACGTGCACCGACGATGCCGGTGAGTGTGAGGTCGACGGAGCTGCCGAGCACGTAGAGGCCCTGCGCGGGAGCGAGCCGGCGAGCGACGCGAAGGTGGGGCGCGGCATCCGTTCTGGTGATCGTCGTCATGGTGCCACTGTGGCGTCGCGGACGAATCAGACGTGAGTGGCAGGAATGACGATTTGCGATAGATTTTTGCCATGCCTGTCTCTCGTGCTCGTCGCCATCGTGTGGCCGTGCTCGCTCTCGGCCGAGCGTTGCCGATGGAGATCGGGATGCCGTTCCAGATCTTCGACCACCTCGACCTCCCGTACGAGGTCGTGCTCTGCGGGCTCGCGCCCGGTCCGGTCGAGACGACCGGCGGCTGGTCGGTGAACGCCACCCACGGTCTCGAGGCCGTGACGGCGGCGGACACGGTGATCGTTCCGGCGTTCCGCGATGCGCTCGGTAAGGTGCCGTCCGAGGTCGTCGAAGCCCTCCGCGTGGCGCATCACCGTGGTGCGCGCATGGTCTCCATCTGCACCGGGGCTTTCGCACTCGCCGCGGCCGGTCTGTTCGACGGACGTCGCGCCACCACGCACTGGCAGTACACGGATGCTCTCGCCGAGCGATACCCGTTGGTCACGGTCGACCCCGACGTGCTGTACGTCGACGAGGGAGACGTCATCTCGTCCGCCGGGGTGGCGAGCGGCATCGACGTGTGCTTGCACATCCTGCGCCTTGATCATGGTGCGGCCATCGCGAACGCCGTGGCGCGCGAGATAGTCGCGGCACCGCACCGGGACGGCGGGCAGGCCCAGTTCATCGAACGTCGGCTGCGCGATGGGATGTCGGGGGTTTCGGCATCCGAGCTGGCGGCGACGCGGGACTGGGCGATGGCGAACCTGGACCGCCCGTTGACCGTGACCGATCTCGCCGCTCACGCACACGCATCCGCTCGTACGTTCGCACGTCGGTTCACGGCCGAGACGGGAACGACACCGCTCAAGTGGCTCAATGCTGCGCGGGTGGATCGTGCCCGTGAGCTGCTGGAGACGACCGCGCTCGGAATCGATCGGGTCTCGGAGCTCTGCGGGCTCGGTACGCCGGCGAACTTCCGCACGCACTTCCGGCGAGTCACCGGCGTGAGCCCGAGTGACTACCGCCGCGCGTTCTCGTAAGGGCAGTCGCGTTCTGCTGGCTGCGTTTCGTACCTGCCGTTGGGCCGCGCTAAGGCGTGGTCATTCGCGGAGCTTGGGTCGTCTGAATTCTTCGCCGGTGTCGTGCCAGGTTCCGCCTGGGTCGATCCATCCGGGTGCGCGGACTTGTGGTTTCCCGTTGTGCATGCGGATCGCCCACCCGCCGGTGTCGATGCTCTGATGGTGGTACCAGCACACGGCGGCTCCGTTGCCGGTGTCGGTGGGTCCACCGCGGGAGTGCTCTATGACGTGGTGGTATTCGCACCACCCGGCCGGGATACGACACCCGGGGATCACACAGGTTTTGTCGCGGGCGGCGATCGCGCGGCGTTGCTGGGCGGTGAAGCAGCGTTCCGGCGCCCACAACGAGAGAATCCGACCCTCCCGCATCAACAGTTTCTGGATCCCGCCGGCACAGGCGAACTGGGTCACCGACGCCATCGGGATCGGCTCCTCCACCCCGTCCATCCACCCGGCACCACGACCCTCTACCAGGTCGTGTTGGTCGACGGTGACCAGGACGGTCGGCGCGGCACCACCCATCGACGCCACCTGGGCACTGCGGGCGGCGGCGTCGATCAGGGACGCGAACGCATCATGCCGCCTCTGCGGCGACGAACGATCATCCAACTCACCCTCGGAAGGGTGATCCCCGTCCAGGAACACGGGCTTCGACTTCGGAGACACCACCGCGGCGAGTGCTTGCTCCAGTTTGCCGGAGATCTCCGGCATCAACTCCATCCGATACCGCACCAACCCACCCCGGGTGCCGAGCCGGGTGAGGGTGCGGTGCCGCATCGCTTCCTCCGCATCGGTCTCCACCCCGTCCGGGTCCAGGGCGATCTTCCACACCGTGGCTTGGACCCGGGTCTGGTCGGCGGTGAACCCGCCCACCGCCGACGCGACCAGTTCGGCTTCTGCGGTAGCCCAGTCGGCCGGGTCCGCCCGAAGCTCCACACTCGACAGCGTGCTGATGATGATGCGGGCCGCATCCTCACCGAGATCACCGGCGGAAACCGCTGCCGCAACCGTGGGGAACTTCGGCGGCAACAGGCCACCGGTGAGCGACCCCCGCACCGTCACCGCCTGACCGAGCGCCGCCCGTCGAGCCGCGGTCGCTTCGGTCACCCCGGGAAGTCGTGCCGTCAACTCAGCGGGTGTGCGGCACCCGTTGCGAGCCGAGAGCCGTTCCGCACCCAACCCGTTCGGAGACCGTTCCAGGATCTCTCCGGCGCAGTGCGCCCGCAACGCATCCACCCGACGACCCAGCACCTCAACCGCCCGGGTCGCCGTCAGCAGGTCCTTGTCGCTGAGGCCGTGCACCTCCCCGGCCGGGAGCACACCGTCCAGGGCTGCGGCGAGCGCGTCGAACGCATCCGACAGGGTCGCCGTGGTGCCGGCGGTGGGTGCGTCCGGGGTGTTCATGTGATCAAGTCAAACACCACCCACCGACATTCCGAACCATGTCCTGACCAGCACTTTCCCCTGTGAACAACCGTACAGAACAGACGCCTGTGGACGGAAAGACAAGCGGTGTCGGAGGATCCGAACGGGCCGGGTTTCGACGAGCTCAACTCCCGTGAGCTAGCGTCGGCCGGCTGGCCGACATCGATTCTCTTCGCCCCAGGTGGAGGAGCCGCCGCACCTCTTCGTCCTGAGTCGTTTTCGTCTTGAGTCGTTTTCGTCTTGAGTCGTTCCGAATGCCCGCAGGTCAAAGTGAATCCGATTCTTGACGACCTTCTCGTCAGCAACTCGTCCGATCTCGAGCCGAAACCCGGAGCCGTCGCCAGGGCCAATGTCGGCCCCGGTGTCGTCCGACTGCAAGATGGGCCAACCGGGCACGGCGCCCCAGAACTCGGCGACGAGCCGGGGACTGATGGCGACCATCGAGATCGCCGCGATCCGACTAGTCATGCCGGAAGCTATGGGGCACCGGTGCGAGACGATCGAGACAGATCCGCGGCACCACGTTCGGCGTCGGCTCATCCCGGAACTGGACGGGCTCCTGCGCGGGCACCAGACTTGCCGCATGGAGCCGCGCCTCACCCTCATCTCGCTCGTCGTCCGCGACCTCGTCGTGAGCCGCCGGTTTTACATCGACGGGCTGGGCTGGCCGATCGAGTTCGAAGTTCCGGAAGAGGTCGTGATGGTGCGGCTCGTCCCCGGCGTTGTCCTGTCCCTTTGGCAAGAAGACAAGGCGAAGGGCGAGCTTGGGACGATCGGGCGCACGCCCGACGCCTTGCCATTCGCTCTCGCACACAACGTCGGCAGCGAGGCGGAGGTCGACGCGGCGCTTGATGAAGCGAGTGCTGCGGGCGCGAGCATCCCTACGCCTGCAATAAGGCGGGATTGGGGAGGCTACTCCGGCTACTTCGTCGATCCCGACGGATTCAGATGGGAAGTCGCGTACAACCCAGGACTCTGAAGCGGACGAGGGCTGCGACCGGGGCTCACCCGGCGGACCCCACCCCCACCCCCGACACCTCGCTCACGACGTGCCCGTCGTGCAGCTCCAGCACACGGTCGGCACGCGCGACCAGCACAGGATCGTGGGTGGTGACGACGGCAGCCGTCCCACGGTCGTGCACCAGCGTGACGAGCAGCTCCATGATCGCGCCGGCCGTGATGCTGTCGAGCTGTCCGGTCGGCTCATCCGCGAAGAGCACCTCCGGCTCCGAGATGATCGCCCTGGCGATTCCCACCCGCTGCTGCTGGCCACCCGACATCTCCGGCGGCCGTTGCGCTGCATGCTGCGTGAGGTCGACATCCCCCAGGGCCCGCGCGACACGCTGCTCCCGTTCCGCGGCAGGAACACCGAGAAGCCGCAACGGCAGCTCGACGTTCTCGGCGGCGGAGAGCACCGGGATCAGTCCGAAACCCTGGAACACGAACCCGATCCGGTCACGACGGATGCGCACCAACTCGTCCTCGCTCGCCGCACTCAGCTCCGCATCGCCGAGCCACACGGATCCGCTGGTCGGCCGATCGACGGCCGCGAGCATGTTCAACAGCGTCGTCTTGCCCGAACCCGACCGCCCCCTGATCACGAGGAGCTCGCCCGGCCGCACCTCGACATCCACTCCGGCGCACGCCTCCACCCGCGTCGCGCCCTCACCGAACACTCGGGTGAGCCCATGAGCACGAAGGATCGGGGCGATGGATGCCCGTTCCTCGGTCTGCAGCTCGGTCACCGGACCCCCTCCTCGTAGGGCTCGTCGATGCGCCCTTCGGGCTCCTCGGCCGAGCTCGCGACTGCCCCAGGATCCGCACCCGAAGCGGCCGGGACGGTCGCAGGCCGCCCAGCGGGCGAGACGCGCACGTGCGTCGTCTCCAGCTCGAGCCGCACGCGGTCGCGCAGCTGCAGCCGCGACACATATTCCGCGGGAAGCTGCAGCCGACCGGAGCGATCGATCACTGTGAACTCCTCCGCCACCGAGTGCTCGCCATCGTCGCCGTGACTGCGGAACACCTCGGTCGACGTGCGTCCGTCACGGATCAGCACGGTGCGTCGCACGTGCTCCGACACCGCGGGATCGTGCGTCACGATGAGCGTCGTCACGCCGAGCTCGCGGTTGACGGTGCGCATCACCTCGAGCACTTCGGCGCTGGTGGCATCGTCGAGTTCTCCGGTCGGCTCGTCGGCGAGCAGCACCTCCGGCTCGTTCGCCAGACTCACCGCGATGGCCACCCGCTGCTGCTCACCGCCCGACAGTTGTGCGGGCATCCGGTCCGCCAGATGCGCGATCTGCAGCATGTCGAGCAGTTCGGCCGATCGGCTTCCCCGAGAAGGGGTTCCCGCCAGGCTCATCGCCATCATCACGTTCTCGCGCGCGGTCAGGTACGGCAGCAGGTTGCGCTCGGTCTGCTGCCAGATGAACCCGACCACGTGTCTGCGGTAGTCCAGGCGCTGCTTGCGCGTGAGCGACAGCAGGTCGCGCCCTGCGACGCTCGCCTTGCCCGCTGTGGGCTTGTCGAGTCCGGAGAGGATGCCGAGCAGCGTCGACTTCCCCGATCCGGATGCGCCGATGATGGCGACCAGCTCCCCCCGCGACACGTGCAGGTTCAGCCCCTGCAACGCCTGCACCTCCACGCCCTCACCGGAGTAGATGCGTACCAGGTCGGAACAGCTGATGGCGGTATCGGTGTCGTTCACAATTCCTCCTCTGCCGCACGAAGCGTTCTCGCCGGATCGGACCGCCGCGCCGCAGCGACCGCGAAGGCCAGCGCGGCGGCGGTTCCGAGAGCGAAGAGCGCGACGACGAGCCCGACGGTGCCCGGCGAGAGCGCCAGCTCGGGTTTCGCCAGCGCCCCGGTGACGGCTCGCAGGTCGACCGCTGCCACCACGAGCCAAGACAGCCCAAGACCGGTGAGCACGCCGGCCACGATGGCCGTGGCCGCGAGCGGCACGATCTCCCACGCGACGAGCGCCGCTGACTGGGTGCGATCGAAACCGAGCGTGCGGAGCACCGCCAGCAACTTGATGCGCTGGCCCCTCGCCATCGCCAGTGTGAGCAGCAGAGCCCCGACCGCCATGAGCAGTGCGAGCACCGTTCCGGCGAGCATCAGGCTCTGGATGCCCGCCAGCAGCGGCCCCTGTCCCTGGCGCATCCGTTCCGCCTGAACCGAGTCAACGTGGGCTGCCTTGCCCGCCACCGCCTGCGCCGCGGCTGCGACCCTCGCGGTGTCGATCCCGGGGCGCACGCCGATCATCGCGAACATCGCCGTGGATTCCTCGCGCAGCGACGAAGGCACGCGCGCCTGGTCGACCAGCGCCCAGGTCTCGTCGGTGAGGAACGGCGCCGCCGAGTCCTTGGCGCGATGCACGGCGTGCACCGGCACCGTGCTCCGGCCGTTGTCGAACGTGAGGCTCGTCACCGGCGTGGACTCGGGCAGTCCGCTCACCACGACAGGAGCCGCGCCGCTGCTGCCGGCATCCGGGAACAACCGCTGCCCGTCGGCGACGTTCGCCTGTGCTGCGGCGACGGCGTGCACATCCACCAGGTACGCGGCGACGTTCTCGCCGCCCGACGTGGCCGCGTAGCCGACGAGGCGCAGCGGAGCGACGACGGTGACGCCGTCGATGCCGCGCAACTCCTTGAGCTGGGCGTCGGAGAGCCGGCCGCTCACCGTGACATCGGCGCCGACCCGGGCAACGGCATCCGTCTGGGCGCTCGTCACCAGGGTGGTGAACGTGGTGCTGGCGAACACGGCCACCGCGACGCCGGTCAGCATGGCGAAGAGCGGCCAGCGGCGGCCGGCTCCACCACGCGACGCAGCGGCCCAGCCGACCGGCGACACGGCGCCCCGCGAGGAGCGCGCCGCCCGCCCGATCAGTCGCAGAAGAGCGGGGTACACCCGCAGCACGAGCACGCAGACGGCGAACACGAGCAGGAGCGGCGTAGCCACGAGCAGCGGGTCGATGCTGGTCGGATCGGTCGCGGTGGTCGCTCCGCGCTGCAACAGCAGAACGCACGACGCACACGCCAGAGCGAGCACGAACAGCTCGGCGATGAGCGCGGTCACCGGGCGGCGCTTGCCTGCACTTTCCGGCGACGCCGTGATCGCGACGGCGCAGGGCGGCACGATCGCGCAGGCGGCGATCAGCAGAGCAGCGGATGCCGTCACCTCGCCGAACAGAACTGCCGTCGCCAGCGCCGCCCCGACTCCGCCCACGACCGCCGCCGGCACTGTGATGAGGGCGGTCTGCAGCGCGAGGGTGCCGCGCACGCGCCGCTCTGACCCGCCCCTGACCCGCACGAGCTGCAGCTCGCGGGCACGGCGCGACGTCATCAGGCGGGCGCCGACGAACAGCACGGCAACGGCGGCGCCGAGCGGACCGATCGCCACGATCGCGAGAAGTGTGGGCACCGGGCCCTCGCGCGCCGTGATGGACTGCGCGATATCGGGGAGACGGCTGGTCATCCGCAGCGGCTGAGCCGCGATCCCGGCTCCGGTATCGATGGGCTGGGCCAGGAAGCTGGTGGCGGAGGCCGAGATGTCCGGCAACGAGGCCACGTCTATCGCGGACGGCTTCACCCCGTACCAGGCGAGCACATACGGGGAGCCGAAACCCATCGCCAGTTGCGGCCAGGCATCCGGATCCATCCAGACGACGCCGTGGAACAAGGTGGTCCTCGAATCGCTCCCCGAGATGCTCTGCCCCAGGGAGTCGCGTATCGGGTCGAGCGCCCAGAAGTCGGCCGACGGATTTCGCGGGGCGACCGTTCCGACGAGCCGGAACTCCAACGCCAAGTGTTGCTCGGTGCCGGCCAGCCGCCCCAGCGTCGGCGAGGTGTTGGCTACGCCGGTGTTGAGGTTCACGGTGCGCGTCGCGCCGACGCTCCATTTCAGGCTCTTCGCCGTGGCCGCGGAAACCGCGACGTCGAGCGTGTGGCCGTCGAGCCCGCCCGTCGGCCAGGTCCCGTCGACGAGCGCCGCGTCGGACTGCAGTCGCGGGTCCGCCTCGATCGAGAACCCGAGCGCCGATCGCGGCGGATCCGTGGCCACCCGCTGAACGGGCAGCCCCACCGGCGCGTTCGGGACCGAGACGCCGTCGGAGCGGGCGACGAATCGGCCGGGGCGCGTGACGGAGTGCAGCGCAGGCTGCATGCTGTCCCGCGCCTTCTCGAGCGCGTTCGGCAGGCTCGTCATCAGCGTGCCTGCCGTGGAGGGCAGACCATCTCCGCCCGGCACGAACTGCACGGGCGCCACGCCGGTGAGGTCGCGGTCGGCCGCGGATGTCTGTGCGAGCCGGTCGCGGGCATCCGCCATCACGAGGGCACTGGTCGCGGCCGGCCACGCGACCACTCCGGCGGTGGCGAGCAGCACGATGATGCCGAGCGCGACGAAGCCGGAGCGGAACGTCTTCAGTGGGCGCAACAGCAAGGCGGCTGTGCTGCTCCGTACTGAGGCCTCGCCGCCGGTGTTCACGTCGTCGTCCTTCCCGGAACGGCGCGAACGGCGCTCCGGTACAGCGCGACGGCATAGCGCACGACGACGAGCGCGAGCACGGCGAGCAGCACCGCGAGGCATCCGATCAGCCAGACGAGGTCGAACGTGCCGACGACCGGAAGGCTCGTGGGCGCACCGGGAACGGAGCGCCTCGCCAGCGCGTTGCCCGCCACGAGCGTCACCACGATGCCGGCGAGCACGCCGCAGAGGATCGCGTAGCCCACGGCGAGCGCCGCCTCTCCGCTGCGGGTCGCCGCCTGCACCTGCGGTCGGAACCCGATGGCGCGCAGGATGACCGTCTCGCTTCTGCGTCGACGCCAGAGCGCGGCGAGACTGGCGGCGAGGGCGACGACGGCGAGGGCGCAGCATCCGTATGCGCCGAGTTCGAGGGCGAGCACGACCGGACCGATGAACCGGGTGGGAAGCGTCACGTCGGGCGTGACCACCGAGCCGGAGCCCGCGGCCTGCTGCAGCGCTGCGGGCTCGAGGCGGGCATCCTTCTGCGCGACGACGAAGACCGTGTCGACGGCGGGCAGGTCCTGCGACGTGTGCAGCATGGCCGCGGTGAGGATCGGAAGGTCGACGAGTGCCGCGGAGGCGGTGTCGGTGCCTGGCACCTGCGGTGTCACCGCGGCGACGCGGGCCTGCAGCGGACCCTGCGGAAGGTCGATGGAGGTCGTGCTGCCGACCTTGAGGCCGGTCTGCGCCGCCGTCGCCGTGCTGATCGCCACGGGCACGGCGAGCGACTGCACCTGCGGCGCGAGGCGTGCCCGCACCGACGTCGCCGTGCTCGAGGCGACGTTTCCGTCGAAACCGAGGTCGCTCGCGCGGCCGCGCGTGGCGACGCCGTCGCCGTTGTCGTACACGCCGTCCTGCAGCTGCCATCCGGTGCTCGGCATGGTCAGGCGCGTGGCACCCGCCGAGGCCGACTCGATCGACACCCGGATGTTCCGCAGCGAGACCGGCGTGTTCGCATCCGGAGCGGGCGGCAGGTCGACGGCGAGGTCGAACGCCGAGATCGTCCAGACGCCCTCCGGCAGGGGAATCGTCACCCGTTGCTCGGGAACGGATGCTCCGGCCCTGGCCACCGCGGACACCGGCACGGCGCCGGCGGACACCGGGATGACCTCACCGGTCGGGGCGGCCAGCCACGCGGTGAGGTGCGCGGTCGTCGCCTGGGAGGCACCGGCGCGAACGGTGAGCGTGACCTGCTTGGCGCCGGCCGGAACGACGATGCCCTGGCCGGCCGCCTGCACGAGGGGCCCCCATCGCCGGTTCCGGGGCGCAGCTTGCTGCGTCACGGCCGTGCGATAGGGAGCTTCAGCGCGTGATCGCCCTCCCGTGGGGGGAATCGTGCATCCGCCACTGTCGTCCTTGGCGCACTGGCTCGACCGGGTCAGATCGTCGGCGATCGTGCTCGCGTCGAACATGGCATCCGGCGCAGTGCTCAGCGCCTGCAGCTCGCTGGCACGCACGCCGACCAGGTCGACGGCGAGCGGACCGATCTGCGCGGGAATCGTCATCGCCGGCGCCGCGACGCTCACTCCGCGCACGTCGGCGATCCGTTTCAGCGGCACGGCATTCTGCGGGCCGCCGACGAACTGCGGTGCTTCGAGGTCGAGGCGGGCATCCGCGCCGACGACGAGACGCGACGAGGAGGAGAGGAATGAGACCCACGTCGCCTGGTATCCGCTGGCGAAGGTCGACACCGCAACGGCCAGCGTGAGCAGCGCGACCGGCGCCGCAAAGACGGCGGCATGCCGCGAGACCAGCCGCATCGGCAGCGACGCCACACCCGGCGACCGCGAGACACCGGTCTCGATCGCCGTCGAGACCGGTGCGAAGAAGATGACGGCGAACGTCGCCAGTGCGCACAGCACGGCGGCAGGGGCGATGACCGCGATCGGGTCGACCGGACCGGCGGATGCCTGTCCCTGCACGAACCGCCACATCGAGATCCCGGCCATGGCGAGCAACACCAGGGTCGCACCGGCCGAGATGCCCAGCCGGGTGCGACCGGACAGCTGACGCGCCTCGCCGGATGCCCGCTCCGCCGCCAGAGTGGAGAACGCGAGCACGACCGCGACCGAGCCGATCAGCACGCCGATGCCGGGAAGCACGAGAGCGGTGGAACCCGGCATTCCCACCGTGAGTGCAAGCGTGACCGCGGCTGCGGCCGCGCCGACCAGGCATCCCGCGACGGCGGAGAGGACGATCTCGACGGAGTCGGCCAGCACGATCACACGAACCGAGGCGCCCCGGGCCCGCAGCAGACGGGTCTCGTTGTCGCGGGCATCCACGAGCAGCCCAGCCAGCAGCGAGAGGGCGATCACGCCCGCGACGGCCAGCACGGATGCCGGCACCGGCAGCACCGCGGACAGCGCCTCGTTCGCCTGCTCCATGCGTGCGAGCGCCTCGGTGCCGCCGCCGGAGACCGCGACGCTCGTGTCGCTCATGCCGGGCAGGCCGCTCACGACGTCGCCCATCCGGGACTCCGCGCGGCGCACCGCGGCGAGCTGGTCCGGGCGGATGCGCGAGGCATCCGGAGTCACTGTCCAGCGGGTGGAGCGCGCAGCGCCTTGGTCGTCGTTCGTGACGATGACCGGCAGCCCGGCGAACTCCTTGTGCAGAGCCGCGCGCACGTCCGCCGCCGACGGATGCTGGTCGCCGGCGCTCCAGGTCCACGACACCGTGCGCGACACGGATGACGCGGGGCCGGTCTCGAGCGTGCTACGCACCGAGGAGGTCGGCGCCTGCGCCGCGATGCCCACGATCACGCCGACGAGCGCGGCGACGATCGCGATCGTTCCGGCCATCGCGGCCAGCAGGCCGATCTGCGCGCGCGACCGCACGCGCCACAGCGCGCCGCCTGATTCGCGGGGGTGTCGGGCGTAACTCGACGGCGAGCCGTGCGCGTCAGGTGGGGTCTTCCCGGCGGGCACCCGCCCACCCTAGTACCGACCGTCCTACCCACTGGAAGGCCGGGCGGGGTCGGTGCGCATTTGCGCGCTGGAGGTAGCGTCGAGACATGGCCACACGCGATCACCTTCGCCACGAGATGGCGATCCGGCTCCTCACCGTCTCGCACATCGATCAGCTGACGCCCTCCATGGTGCGCGTCACGCTCATCGGCGACGCCCTCGAAGACTTCTCCGCACCGGGCCCGACGGACCACGTCAAGGTGTTCTTCCCCGATCCGGCCACCGGGGAGTTGACGATCCCCGAGCTGCGCGCCGACGGGCTGCACCGCCCGACCGACGGCGTGATCATCTCCCGCGACTACACCCCTCGGCAGTTCCGCCCCGCCCCGTTCGGCGCTGCTGAGCTCGACATCGACTTCGTGCTCCACGCTCCGGATGCCGCACACGGCAACCCGAAGGACCCGGCCGGCGGCGGTCCCGCCTCTGCCTGGGCCGCCGCGGCGCATCCCGGCGACGAGATCGCCGTCGCCGGGCCCCGCGGCTCGCACCTGGCGCCGCGCGACGTCTCCGAGGCCGTGCTGATCGCCGATGAGACCGCGCTCCCGGCGTTCACCAGGTGGCTCGACCTGTTGCCGGCATCCACTCGCATCACGGCACTGCTCGACGTCGCAGACGAGGAGGTCGAGCCGTACCTCACCTCGGAGCAGCTGAAGCGCGCCTCCGTCGAGTGGCTGTACCGCGAGGACGGCCCCGGGCAGCTAGACGAGGCGGTGCGCTCGCTGGACTTCGCACCGGATGTCTACGTGTGGGCGGCGGGCGAGGCATCCTCCCTCGTGCCGGTGCGCCGGTACCTCAAGCACGACGCCGGACTGCGCCCCGACCAGCTCGACGTGCAGGGCTACTGGAAGCGCGGCATCGTCAACCGCGACCACCACGAGCCGATCGACCCGTCAGACCCGGACTGACGCACCCGGCGATCCATCGGGATTGACGATGCATCCGGTCGGCGCGACTCTGATCGCGTGACCGAGAACGCGAGCCCGAACGAGCGAGCGGCAGACGACGCCCAGACTTTCGACCGGCTGTTCCAGCAGGTTTACCTCACCTATCACCGCCGCGACGGCAAGCGCAGCGCACTGCCCGGCGCCTCGCGAGCAGTGCTGACGCACCTGTCGATGTCTGGACCGCTCTCGGTCGGCGAGCTCGCCGAACACCTCGACCGGGCCCAGTCCGTCGCCAGCGACATCGTCACCGGCCTCGAACGCAAGGGCCTGCTCGAGCGGCGTGCAGACCCGGCCGACAGACGCCGCACCTTCGTCTGGCTGACGGATGCCGGCCTCGACGTGCTGCGTGATGACGCGAGCGTTCTGGCGTTGCCGCTCCTGGCATCCGCTCTCGAACGGATGCCCGCAGTGCGTAGGGCGGAACTCCTCGCGACGATGCGCGCGCTCGTCGACGCCTCCTACCTCTCGGAAGTTCCACATACAGAAGGAGAACGACCATGACCACCGATCTCACGTGCGAAAGCTGCGGCATGCCGATCGAGAGCGGCCGCTACTGCGCCAACTGCACGGACGCCGACGGCAACCTGCAGAGCTTCGACGAGCGCTTCGAGCGGATGACCGCCTGGCAGCAGCGCTCGCATCCCGAGCAGAGCCGCGCCGAAGTCGAGGAGGCGACGCGGGCGTACATGTCCACGATGCCGGCCTGGAAGAACGACCCGCACCTGGCGTGAGGAGCGCTCCCGCCCTCACCGCCGCCGGTGGTCGGTGATCGTCGCGCGCGGACCTCGCCGCTCCTGCCGTCGACCGGACGCGAGGATCAGCCGCACCACGCGCTGCCGCTGGCCGGCCCACGGCTGCAGGAGTTCGAGCATCCCGTCGTCATCGGTCTTCGAACCGGTGAGCGCGTATCCCACGATCGACGCCAGGTGGTAGTCGCCGACGCTGATCCGGTCGGGGTCGCCGTGCGATCGCTGCAGCGTCTCGGCGGCCGTCCACACACCGACGCCGGG
>NZ_JBQCIE010000016.1:0-20412 GCF_051954055.1 Humibacter sp.
ATAATCACAGGGAATAAGAGGGAAATTTTAAATTTTGTTTTGTTTGTTTTTTTGTTTTTTTTGTGTTTTTTGTTCTTTTTTTTTTTCTTCTTCACCCCGCGACTTGAATCAAGACCGAGGCGTCACGACTTGAATCAAGGCCGAGGCGTCGCGCGGCGGGCTAGGACCCGGCGAGCGCGTCCTCCTCGACGACGCTGCCCTTCCACGACCACGGGAAGTCGATCCACAGGCTCGTCTCGCGCCACGAGTAGTCCGGCATCGCGATCGACCCCGGCTTGGTGTAGATCGTCGCCGAGCGCACATCCGCTCCCTGCTCGCGGAGCAGTTCGACGGCGAGCGCGAGGGTGCGCCCGCTGTCGGCGACGTCGTCCACCAGCAGCACCCGGCGGCCGACGAGGAACTCGAGGTCGAGCTCGGGCGGCAGGACCGTCGGGGCATCCAGCACCTCGCCGATCCCGGTGTAGAACTCGACGTTGAGTGCGCCGCAGCTCTTCACGCCGAGGCCGTACGCGACGGCGCCCGCCGGAAGCAGGCCGCCGCGCGCGATGGCGACCACGACCTCCGGCACAAACCCGTCGGCGAGGATGCGCCGGGCAAGATCGCGCGTCGCGGCACCGAAGCCGTCCCAGCTCAGGTGCTCTCGCTCGGGCATCACGTCGGTCACTGGTTCTCCTGTCGTCGGTGAATCCAGCGTACGGGTGGCGATGCGTTCAGCCCGAGTAGCTCCCGAAGAGACGCAGCTCGGCGATGTTGATCCAGTTGTTGTTCACGATCCTCAGGTATCGGTAGGCGGTGACCGCGGTTCCGTCGGGCCGCGCCCAGGTCTGCCAGGAGAGCGTTCCGACGGCGTTGTTCGTCACCGGCGTCCAGGTCGACAGGTCGTTGGAGCCCTCGATGCGGAGGCCGGATGCCCGGTTGAGGCCGTTCGCATCCTGCCGCACGAGCAGCTCGGCGTGATCGAGGCTGACGCTGTGGCCCGCGCGGGAATCGAGGATCTCGGCGTATTGCCCGCTCACCGGTCCGATGTCGGAGAACGTGGACGCGTTCCCGTCGAACATGTTCGCAACGTACTTCTGGTTCGCCGTGTCGGGCTGACCGGTCGCCGTGACCGGAGTGAGCAGGCTGCCCGGGTCGGCGATCAGGCCGGCGTTCGAGGTGAGGAACACGCCGGATGCGTCGGTCGTGCGGGTCAGAGCCTGGCGCGGCTCCCCGTTCGGGCCGGCGTAGGTCACGCGGAAGGCGAGCAGGCGGGCGGGCGTGGCATCCGCCGCCTCCTTCGCGGAAGCGTGCCAGCTCGTCCCGCTTCCCGTGACCGTCGCCGAAGTTCCGTCGATCGTCGCCTTCACGTCGGTGATCGACTCCGAGGTCGTGAAGTCGAGGTTCACGGTGTCGCCGCCGACCGCGATGCCGGGCTCGGCATCGCTCGAGCCGAGGTGCGCAGTGGTGACGGAGTCGAGCGGCGGAGCCACGCGGACACCGAACAACCGCAGTTCGGCGATGTTGATCCAGTTGTTGTTCGCGATCTTGAGGTAGCGGTACGCCAGCGGCGACGTGCCGGGACGGAGCGCGAGGGTCTGCCAGTCCAGCGTTCCCTTGGCGTTGTTCGTGATGCTGGTCCAGGTCGACTGGTCGTTGGATCCCTGGATGCTCAGCCCGCTCGCCCGGCTCGTGCCGTTGTTGTCCTGCCGAACGAGCAGTTCGGCGCGGGAGAGCGCGACGGATCCTCCATCGCCGAAGTCGAGCGTGATGTAGTACTGCCCGTTCACCGGACCCACATCGGAGAACGTCGACGCGTTGTCGTCGAACATCTTCGCGACGTACGGCTCCTTCGACACCTCGACGTCCCCGCTCGGCGACACGGGCGTGCTGATTCCAGGCACGTTCCCGATGAGCCCCGCGGAGTCGGAGAGGAAGAGCTTCGAGCCATCCGTCGTCACGACCAGCGGATCCGCCTTCTGCCCGTCGGCCGTGGTGTAGCCGATCGCGAACGAGGTCGGCTGCCCGGATGCGATCGTGTTCGGCAGCACGATCGTCGCGGTCCATTGTGTGCCCGACCCGGTGACGGTGGCGGGCTGTCCCGCGATCGTGCCGGCGACATCCGTGATCGGCTCCGTGCTGGTGAAGGAGAGGCTGATCGTGTCGCCGTTGCTCGCGATGCCGGGTTCGGCATCGTTCGACGTGATCGTCGCGCTCGCGATGCGATCGACCGCCTCCTGACGGGCCCCGTGGATGTGGAACTCGGCGAGGTCGAAGATGCCCGGGAAGTTCGGATCGGTGGGCACCCCTGGGTCATCCACCTGCACCTTGAGGAAGCGGAACGCGGCGTCGGTCAACCCGGATGCGACGGGGAGCGTCTCCAGCCGGTTCGTGTTCGTCGTCTCCGTGGTGGTGAGCTTCGTCCAGGTGACGTCGTCGTTCGATCCGTACACGTTGGCGCCCTGCGAGCGATTGCCGAACGTCTGTCGCGCCTGCAGATCGAAGGCCGTCGTCTTCACCCGGTAGCCGCGACCGAAGTCGACGGTGAAGGAGTTGACGCTGAGGTCGCCGGGGAACGTGTAGTTGTCGTCGTCGGTCAGGTAGCCGATCGTTCCGGCGGGCAGGGTCGAGGTCGTGATGCCTGCGTAGTCCAGCGTTCCATCGGCGAGGCGCGGGTTGAGCAGCTGCAGCTGGGCGACGGCCTTCTGGATGCCTGCCAGCGCGGCTTCGAAGTCCGCGTCGCTGTCGGTCTTCTGTCCCGCTTCGGCAGCGGCGACGGCGGCGTCGAATGCGGGCTTCGTCGCGCTCGTGTAGGTCTGGGACGAGTCGTATCCCGCCTCGGCGAGTTTCACGGCATCCGCCCGGTTCTTCGCGATCCGCAGCGTGACCTTGAGTGCCGTCGTCGTCGTGCCGTCGTCGGCTTGCACGACCATCGTGTGGTCTCCGACGTTCTGGAGCGTCGGGCTCCAGGTCAGGTTGCCGTCGGATGTTCCGACGACGGCTCCGCTCGGTGCTCCGGACGTGGCGTATCCGACCGTTTCGTTCTGATCCGAGTCGGTGGCCTTGAGGCTGGTGTTCAGCTGCTCGCCGGCGATCCCCACCACCGTCGCCGTCGCGCCCTGCGTGAACAGCGGCGGCGAGACCGACGAGGCCGCGTTCGCGTTTACGTAGTCCAGGTCGATGTGTCCGCTCGGACCGGTGAACGTGTAGTAGACGATGTTATTGACGCCGGATTCCCAGCCGGGCACGACGCTCGTGTCCATGTCGTAGGTGATCATGCGCCACTGGCCGTGCGTGTCAGGAACGGTGATCGTCTGGTAGGGCTTCGTGCCGGGCCGGCTGCGCACCTGCAACGTCGAGACGGCGGTGGTTCGAACCCTGATCCCGACGGGGCTGTAGCCCGTGAGCGCTCCGTACTGCATGGTGCGGACGGCGAGCGTCGTTCCCTTCTTGTCGACGCGAGCGCGCATGATCGGGTTGCCGTCATCGGTGACGGTCGTCGCCTTTCCGCTGATGATGGATGCCTTCTGCGCGAACGGCACGTTCTTCTGCGGCGCAGGCACCTTCTCGCCCTTCGCGGCTGCCGGGATCGAGAGCCAGTAGTCGTCGCCCGTCAGCGTGCCTCCCCAGAAGCTCTGCAGCCCGTCGGAGGCGATCTTGGTTCCGACCTCGTTGACGTTGAAGTTGTAGTAGAGCGCGCCGTCACGCTGCTGGAACTGCTGCGCGATGTACGGCGCCACCTTCGCGACATCGATGTGTTCGTCGTAGGTGTAGATGTGGTACAGCTCGTTGAGCGAGTTGCTCCAGCGGCCGCGGTACGACTGGGCGAGCTTGCCGCCCTGCTGGGTGATGTCGATCCAGGGCACCTGGTAACCGTCCATGAACCCGAAGAACGCGTTCGCGCCGGTGAGCACGCGGTCGCCCATGAACCGATACGGGTCGACGGCGTTCGACGAGGTCGAAACGGTTCCCTTGACGGGGTCGAGGCGCGTGCCCTGCGTCGCGACGAGCCTGGCGAGCGTGGTCAGCGTGAGCACGTCGTCGCCGGCGTGCGCCTGGTCGCGCCCCATCTCGATGTGGTTGACGAAGGAGTAGCCGTAGGGATTGCGCGGGTCGTTCTTGTCGATCAGGCGGTACATGGATGCGAGCGCGCCGTTGACGTCCTGGTCTGGAGCGGTCGAGTTCACGGTGAACCATTCGACCGCCTGGTCGTAGCGGGCCTTGTTGTCGGTGAAGATGTAGCTGGCCATCGCGCCCTCGAGCGGGAGCGTCCCCTGGTTCATGTACCAGCCGTTGCCGTAGTCCATCGTGTTCACCATGGGCACCGCGAAGTTGTTCGTGAAGTCGGTCGTGTCCTGGTCGGTCCAGGCCAGCGGGTATCCGTCCGTGCCCGGCACGGCCGAGGTGTAGCGCAGCAGTTCGGCCGCGGCCATGATGCGATAGACGAACGGTCCCGTCTTGATCTCGGCATCCGCGAAGAACTTGTACCCGTTCGGGTTCATGTGACTCCAGATGCGCACGATCTTCAACGCGTTCTCGCGGTAGACCGGGTTGCCCGTCAAGTAGTAGAGGATCGCCTGCGTGTACGCGCCCTCGGAGTCCTGCCCCAGCTTGTTGCTCTCGTCGACGCTGTTGAAGTTACTCTCGGCGGGCACCCCATCGCCCGAACCCTGGTTCGCCGAGCCGAGCGTGGTGCTGGCGTAGCTGGTCGCGAGCATCCCCTGGTAGTAGCTCGTCCAGGGCTCCGCGCCGGCGATCAGTTCGTTGCGGGTGGTCTCCAGACTGGCCGCATCGACGCCGATTCCCGGATGTACGAAGCCCGCCGAGCTCCTGGTCTTATCGATGGTGACGGCCTTCGTCACCGTCGGCGTCGAGCTCGCGCCTGTTGAGGCGGCCGTAGCGGCCTGGGCCGGCAGCAGGCTTGCGACGATGACCGCACCCGCCGCTATGGCGGCGGCCCAGCCTCGCCGGCTCATGATCGTTGCGAACATTCGTCTCTCCTTCGTTGCAGATGTCGCGATTCGTGCTGCTCGAGCCGTATCGGACCGAACGTCGCAGTGAATGCCGCGTCGACGGTGTCGAACGCGAAGATGCCGGCCATCGATCCGGTGAACCGAAGCGCGTCGCCGTAGTCGTCGGACAGGATGCCGACATCGAGCATGGGTCCCAGCTCGGCGTCGTCCACGTGGAACCGCGCCGTCGCCCCGTCCAGCTCGGCGGCGAGCTCGACGGGACCATAGTCGAGGATGCGTGTGGCCAGGACGCGCGCACCGCCGCGGTCCCGCACCGTCACGACCGCGGCACGGGAACCGCCGCCGTTCCACTGCTGGCCCCGTTGCGGCTCGCCATCCGGCTCGACCCAGGTGATAGCGAGGGAGTAGTACGACGTGGAGTTGTACCAGAGCACGATGCCGGCGCCCTCGGTGAAGGTCTCGGGCGCGGCATCCAGCACCGCGCTCAACCGCGCGTGCGGCTCTTCGAGCGGCCGCGCCAGCAGGCTCACGCCGAATATCGACTCGAGACCATGGCGGCCGCGGATGCGCACCCGGTCGCCCTGCCGGACGGACCAATCGTCTGCCGATTCCCGCAGCGAGCGCCACGGCCACTCGGGCGGTTCCGCGTCCACCGCCGGCTGCACGTGCTCGGCATCCGCCTGCGAGTCCGGAGCGGTGAACTCGTCGGCCGGATGCCAGCCTCCGTGCGCCAGGCGCGGCCATCCTTCGACCCACCTGATCTCCTGCACGCACGTCTCCCGGCCCCACGGGAACTGCCTGCCCTGCAGCGTGTCGAGCCATCGCGACGCGAGATGGCCGATGAACCACCTGCCGTCCGCCGCCTGCACGAACTCGGCGTGCCCAGCCTTCTGCAGACGCAACGACCTGTCGTCACGGGAGGTGAGCAGCGGCCGGTCGTCCAACTCGTATGGCCCGAACAGGTCCCGGCTGCGCGTCATGAGCACGCCGTGCTCCACGCCCGTGCCGCCCTGCGCGAGCACGAGGTAGAACCAGCCCTCCCAGGTGAACAGCTTCGGCCCCTCGACCAGCGTGGGATGCTGCAACAGCAGCCTCGGGGCATCCGTCGTTCGCGTGCCGCCCGCGTCGAGCGGGACGATGAGGATGCCGGAGAACCGGCTTCCGCCGGGGCGCGAATCCGACTGCACGTTGAGCAGGTAGTGCCGGCCGTCGTGGTGGAAGATCGACGGGTCGAACCCGTGACCGCTGACCCGCCGCGGCGGCGACCACGGACCCTCCGCCGCCTCGGCGGTGGCGATGTACGTCTCCACGTCGAGCTGTCGCCCGTGGAAGGTGCGCACGATCGAGTAGGTGATCCAGAAGCGCTCGCCGTCGTGGCTCAGCGATGGCGCCCAGATGCCGGCCGAGTCGGGCACCCCGTGCAGGTTCCCCTCCGGGACCGCGCCGGCGTACTCCCAGCGCACGAGGTCGCGCGACCTCCTGATCGGGATCGTCGGGTACCACTCGAACGAGCTCGTCGCGAGGTAGAACCAGTCGCCGACTCTGATGATCGCCGGGTCGGGCGCGAATCCGCGCACGACGGGGTTGGCGGCGATGAGCACGAAGCTCCCTCAGTTCAGGTGGAGTACGACGGTGGTCAGGGGTGGAACGGTGATTCCGCTCGCCAGCGCCACGTGGTCCCTGTCGCCGTGGAAGCCTCGCGGAGGCGTGGTCAGCATGCGGGCCGTGCCCTGACCGGTCTCCTTCAGGGTGAAGGTCTGATCCGTCGAGGTGTTCATGCCGACGACATACCGCCCGTACCTCAGCTGGTAGTACGGCGCGATACCGACGAGCACCTCCTCGACACCGAGCTCGGTCGAGCCGAGGGCCGGGTGTGCGTCGTCGGGGATGATCGCCAGGGGGAGCACCTCGCCCGCGTACGCCTGGTGCACGGTGGGCCCTGGCGGTGTGATGCCGCCCTCGGGAAAGTTCGAACCGCCGTTGCTGTCGTTGATCGTGTAGTCCTGGTTGACCCAGTCCTGCACGGTGAACGTGTTCGAGCTGAGCTTGCCGTCGGTCTGTTCTCGCACGGTGGCCGACTGCTGCGAAGACGGCGTCACCAGGTGCACGCGTCCCCAGTTGTTGACGGCCTGTCGCGCGCGCCAGTACAGCGACGCGAAGAACAGCTCCTGCCCGTTCTTGATGGCGAGCACGCCGTCGACCTCATCGGTGAAGGCGAAGTCGGGAACATCCCAGTTCACCGGCATCCGCTCGCTGGATGCCGCAAGCCGGCGGAACGCGGGCAGGTCACGCGCGAGCATGCGTGTGGCGTTCAGCTGCACCCGGTTGCCCGTGTTCGTGAACATCAGGCTCAGCTGCGGAGCGAACTGCCCGTCGTCGAACATCTCCTGCGTCCACCCGGTGAGCTTCGGGTCGTCGAACGCGGCCGCCGCCATGACCGGACTGCAGTCCCAAACGGTGCGAGACGCGTAGATGACGATGCCGGGGTACTGCTCGTTGCGCCAGCCCACGACCGTTTCGAGCCGCGAGACGCGGTATCCGTCGGCATCCGCATCGAACTGCCGGAAGTAGCCGCGCGCCTGCACCATCTTGACCATCTGCTCGCGCACTTCGGGCGCCTCGACGGCCTGGTATCCGCGGGTGATCGACTCGTACATCATCACCAGCCAGTCGGTGACCTCGCCGTAGCTGCCGACATAGCCGAGCTCGCGGGTGAGTCCCCTCGGGGTGACGACGTAGTAGCCGGTTCCGAGCGGCTTGGTGCGCGTGCCGTCCGGCAACTCGGGGCCGTACCAGGGCTTCAGGCCGATGCTCTCGTAGACCCATTCGCGGGCGCGTGACTCCGGCCAGGCATCCTTCGGCGAGATCAGGGACAGGCCGCGGTTGCACTGGTAGATGCCGATCGCGGTGATCTGCGCCTGGTTGGAGTAGTGGCGCATGTTCTGCTTCCAGTAGTCGCGACTGGAGAGCAGCATGTCGGTGTACGCGGTACGACGGTCGGGCTTGCCGGGCGGCGCGGGCGGCGTGCCGTCGACCTGTTGCATCGTCACGTCGTCGAACCAGGCCGTTCCGGTGCCGTCGACGCGCAGGTCGATGCGCACCTTCGTGGCGCCGGACGGAACCGCCAGTCTCGCGGTGATCTGCTGCCAGTCGTGCGTTCCGGTCGCGCTGTAGAACTTCTGGTCGGACTTCACGATCTGTCCGGCGTCGTTGTAGAACAGGATGTCCAGATACGGCCCGAGCCCCGAGACGGCGTCGGTTCTGCACCACACGGCGAAGGCGTACGTGCCGGTGCCGATCAGCGGCCGGCCGGCGATGGTCACACCCACGGCGCTGCCCGTCGTGTCGTTCGCGTTCGCGGTGACCTTGAGGGATGAGCTGCCCGAGTGCGCGACGGTCGTGTCGGCGGTCACCGTGCCGGAGCCGCGCCACGTGGATGTCGACCATCCGGCGGTGCCGAGCTCGAAGCCCGGGTTCGCGACCGTGGTCGGACCGGTGGTGACGGTCTTGTCGAGCTCGTCCTGGATGTCCTCCCACAGGTACGCGAGCACGAGACCGACCCTGCCGAAGCCCTGCCACTGCTGGTCGGAGGCCGTGAGCACGGTGGGATCGGCCTTCCACGCGTTGTAGCGGCTGTCGATCGCCGCGCAGATCGCGGTGAGCGCATCCGGATTCTGGTACGCGGGACTGTCCTTCCACGCGTAGCCCTCGGCGAGCATGTTGAAGCCCCAGGCGTCCGTGCCGTAGGCGCCGCCCCCGTAGATGAGCGCGTTGTGCTCGGCGAGCACCTGAGTCGTCAGCTTCGCGATCGCGGCGTCGTCCTCGTTCGGCCGGGTCTTCGTGGCGGGCGCCGCCCCGAGCACGTCGGATGCCTCCGGCACGAAATACGGGTCTGTGTGGGTGTAGACGCGATAGACCGGCCGCGACGGCTCCGTCTGCTTGTAGAAGTAGGTGTCGGTGGTGCCGCCGTAGTCCCAGATGCGGCCCATGGACCGGATCTGAAGCTGCAGGCTCGTCTTGCCCTTAGTGGAGCTCTCCGGCAACGGGAGGGTGTGGAAGAAGAACCGGCCAGGGCTTCGGGGATCGGTGCCGAGCTGGTCGAGGTTGTCGACCGGGCCCTCGTCGTACCAACCGACGGACTCGCCGTCGACGAAGAGCTGCAGGCGCCAGTTGTGCGACTCATCCGCCTTGTCGGAGACGTCGCCGCCCCACAGCTTCACGGTCAGGTACGTCGTTCTGGTGGGGTCGACCTTGACAGTGAAGGCCGCCGAGCCGCCCCACCAGTCCGGTGTGGCCTGCGGGTTGAACACGCGGGCGGGCTGAGAAAGCGCCCCGGCGACCACGTCGGAGAGCGTGCCGCTCAGTGCGTGCGCCTTCTCGGATGCCGCATCGCCGAACACCACGGTGTCGAGCGGTGCGCCCAGCCCTGCCTTGGTCGTGCCCGCGCCCGCGGGTCGTACCGGACTCGCGGCCGACGCTGGAGCGGGCGCCCAGGTGAAGGCGCTGGCCGCCGCCACTCCGGCTGTCGCCGCGGCGACCGCCAACACGCTCCGCCGACTGATCTCGTTGCTCATGCTTTCTCCCGTTCACTTCGTCGTGGTGCTGGAAAACGCGCGGCCGCCCTAGTTCTGGTTCTTCAGGTAGGCGTTCACCTGCTTCTTCATCTCGTTCTGCAGCGTGCTGAGGCCCGCAGAGTCGGCGGCCGACTTGAGCTTGTCGAGCTGGCTGTCGACATCCACGACGCCGTAGTACAGCGGGTTCGCGTACTGCGTGATGACGTTGTTCATGGATGCCGCCGCCTGCTTCACCGGCGTGACATTCGGTATGAAGGATGCGAGCGTCGCCTTCGTGAAGTTGCCGTAGTCCTGCGCCCAGTCGAAGACCTTCGATTCCGAGTCGGTCATGAACGAGGAGCGCCGCTCGAGCTTGGTGCGCCACAGGAGCGAGAAGCCGGGGAACGCGTAGGTGCTCAGCTGCTTGACGCCGTTGGACCCGACGGGCTCCCAGTCGGTGCCCTTGACTCCGTATTCGAGCAGGTCGTGGTTCTCCTGGATCGACAGGTAGTCCTGCAGGGCGAGGGCTCGCTCGACGTTGCCGCCGTTGGCGTTCACGACGACGAGATTGTCGGCCTGGAACGTCTGCAGCGGCTTGGCCGAGGTGAGCGCGCCGCCGAACGGAAGGACCTCTTCGAGGTCCGCCGTCGGTACGGCCTTGCGCAGCCCGACGAGGGCGTTGCTCGCTGTGCCATCGGTGATCGCCCACTGCCCGGCGAACTTGCCTGCCTGGAACTGCGCCTGGATGGTTGCGCTGTCGGCATTGAGGCCGTTCGCGTTGATGATCCCGTCCTGGTAGTACTTACGGATGCGCCGCAGCGTCTCGACGATGCGATCGTTCTCCCAGAACGGCACGGGGTCGGCGGAGCCGGAGGCGAGGTCCTTCTCCTTCATGCTGAAGTAGAGGCCGGAACCGGCGAACAGCGTGTTGAAGTACGTCGTCGGGTCTTCCCACCCGCTCTGGTCGAAGAGTCCCACCGGTCCCTGCGGACCGATCGCGAGCTCGAACGTCTGGTTCGACGAGACCGCGAACGGCGTGATGCCTGACTCCTTCTGCTTGACGTCGTAGAAGAACTTCTCGAGGGTGCCGAAATCCTGAATCGTGCCGAAGCCGAGCTTGTCGGCCAGGTCCTTGCGGATGCTGAAGTGCTGCACCCGTCCGGCGCTGTTCACCTGGGGAACACCCCACAGGTGTCCGCTCCACTTGTTCGAGGAGATCAGCTCCGGCGCGAGCTGCTTCGACAGGTTCGGCCACTTGGAGATCTCCTTGGTGAGATCCACCAGCGACTTGTCCTGCTGCAGCTGCGCCATGTTGAGCCAGAGCGCCTGCAGGGCCGTGTCGAACTTCGCTCCGGCGGTGAACTTGAGCAACGACTGCTGGGCGTAGTTCGTCCAGTTGATGAACTGGGCGTCGAGCTCGAAGCCGTGCTCCTTCTTCAGGCCGGCGTTGAACTTCGCGAGCACGGTCTTCCAGTTGCTCGGCGCGGTGCTGGGAAGGATCGCCAGCGAGGTTCCGCTCAGGCTTCCGGACGAGCCGGCACTGCTGCATCCGGCGAGAGTTCCCGTGAGACCTAGGCCGATCGCGGCGGCGCCGCCCAGGGCGAGGAAGCCGCGACGGCTGATTGTCGTGGACATATCCGTGTACTCCTTTGTGAACAGATTGCGAGGGGTGGTGGGGGTGGGCTTCAGCCCTTGGTGGCCCCGAGGGTGAGGCCCTTGACGAAGAACCGTTGGGCGAAGGGGTAGGCGAAGAGGATCGGGGCGATCGTCATGACGGTCATGGCGAAGCGGAGCTGGTAGACGGGCGCCGCAGCCTGGGCCGCGGATGCTCCTGGCAGCGTCGCGGCGTTGGTCACGTTCGAGATGAGGTTCTGCAGGATCAGCTGCAGCGGGAACTTGTCCGGATCGGAGATGAACAGCAGCGCCATGAACCACTCGTTCCAATATGTGACCGCGTAGAACAGGCCGAGCACGGCGAGGATGGGCTTGGAGAGCGGGATGACGATCTGGAAGAAGATGCGGAGCTCGCCCGCCCCGTCCATGCGCGCCGAGTCGAGGATCTCTTCCGGCAGCTGCCGGAAGAAGCTGACCGCCACGAAGATGAGGAACGGCGCCAGCATGATCGGCAGGATCACCGAGAACCAGCTGTTGGAGAGGTCCAGCACCTGCGTCACCAGCAGATAGAGCGGAACGAGACCTCCCGTGAACAGCATCGGGATATAGGCGAAGATCGTGAGCGGCCGGCTGACGCGCGGCAGGCGCCTCGCGATGACCCAGGCCAGCGATGCCGTGCACGAGAGCGAGAGCGCCGTGCCCACGATGGTGATGAAGAGCGATGCGACGTAGCCGCTGACGAGCGACTGCCCTGAGAACAGCAGCTGGTACGCGGCGAGCGAGAACGGCGCGGGCCAGAAGCTATAGCCGTCCGCGGCGAGGGCGGACTCGTCGGTGAACGAGCCGGCCACGATCATCCACAGCGGAACGAGGCAGAACACCGCGAAGATCGACACGCACGCGTAGCTGACGACGGTGAACGGCTCGAACTTCCCGCGGCCGCGACGGCGATGAGGTGCTGTGCGTGCCGGACGCACCTCGTCGAGCACGGTCTGCGCCTCGATGTCGGTGACGGTCTGGGTACGACCGGATGCGATGAGGCTCACAGGATGCTGCTTTCCTTGTCGACGCGACGCTGCACGAGCACCGCGGCGGAGACGAAGACGAACCCGACGACGGACTGGAAGAGCCCGATCGCGGCGGTGGTGCCGAAGTCGCCGACCGTGCGCAGAGACCGGAACACGTACGTGTCGATGACGTCGGTGGTGGGGAACAGGGTGCCGTTGTCGCCGACGATCGCGTAGATCGTGGCGAAGTCGCCGAAGAAGATGCGGCCGACGCCGAGCACGATGAGGATGCCGAGCGTTGGCAGCAGCAACGGCGTCGTCACCGATCGCGCCATGCGCGCGCGGCTCGCGCCGTCGATCGCGGCGGCTTCATAGACCTCCTCGGGAATCGACGTGATGGCCGCGAGGAAGATCACCGAGGTGTAGCCGCCGAGCTGCCAGACCTTGACGAACGTGAGGATCCACGGCCAGGCTCCCGGCGTCGTGTACCAGTTCACGTCGGGCAGGTCGAAGACGTTCAGCAGATTGTTGACCATGCCGCCGCGGCCACCGACCCCGGCGAGCACGGCCTGCAGGATGATGCTGATCACGATCGGCGAGACGAAGTACGGGAAGAAGATGATCGACTGCCCGAACCGTCTGGTGAAGTGTCCCTTGATCTCGTTCAGCATCAGGGCGAGCAGCAGTCCTGCTCCGAGCGACGCCGCGAGGAAGAGCGCGTTCAGGAAGATCGTGTTGATCACGATGCGCGGCGCGTCGCCGCTGGAGAAGAAGTAGGCGAAGTTCTGCAGTCCGTTCCACGGGCTGCCGAAGATGCCGTCGCTGATGTTGAAGTCCTTGAAGGCGACGACGAGTCCGGCCATCGGCCCGTAGGCGAAGACCGCGAACCAGACGACGCCGGGGAGCGCCAGAAGGAGCAGGCCAAGGGTGCCGCGACTCGTCGGCTTTCGACGCCGGCGAACGGCGATGGCGCCGCGTGGTGCGGCGACTGCGGTGCCTCGTTGCACGGTGGCTCCTTGAACGATGTGGCTTCAGTTCCGGGCTTCGTTCCTGGCATCCCTCAGGATTGGAACTAGTTTCACTCGGCGAAGCTAGACCACCTCCCGGCGTAAGTCAAGCGACCGAGTACGATCCCGTGCATGCCCACTCCAGACCAACCTCGGCGCGGCCGGTCGGGCGGTTCGCGCGGACCGGCGCGCGTCGGAGCCGCGAATCTGCGTGACGTCGCGGCCCGCGCGGGGGTCTCGCCGGCGACCGCCTCGCGGGTCTTCGGGGACAGCGGCAGCGTGCACGCGGAGACGCGCGCGCGGGTGCTCGCGGCGGCCGACGAGCTCGGGTACGTCGTCAACGGATTGGCCAGGGCGATGACCGGCCGGGGTCCGGGCACGGTGGCATTCCTGGTGCGCACGATGATCGGCCCCACCTTCGCCTCGCTCGCCGCGGGAGCCGAGAGCGTCGCGACGGCCAACGGACACCTCCTCCTGATCTCCACGACCCAGGGAGACCCCGAGCGCGAGAGCCGGCTCGTCGCGACCCTGCGCGAGCAGCGTGCAAGGGCCGTGCTCTTCGTCGGCTCGACCGAGTCGAACGAGGAGTTCGACTCGCGCGCCGCCCAGTACGCCAAGGACCTCGCGGATGTCGACGCCCCGCTGATCCTGTGCGGCCGGCCGCCGATCCGCAGCGCTCCGGGCATCGTGAGCGTCGACTACGACCACAAGGCGGGCATGGCATCCGCCGTCGACGAGCTGGTCGGGCTCGGGCATCGGCGCATCGCCTACATCGGAGAGCCGCGCGGAATGACCACGGCCGACCTTCGCATGGACGGCTACGCGCAGGCCATGAAGCGCCACGGGCTCGCCGTCGACTCCGACCTCATCCGCTCGTCCGCGAACACGGAGAGCTCGGGAGCCGCGGCGGCCGGAGACCTGCTGCGCGGCATCCGCACGCCGACGGCCATCGTGGCCATGACCGACAACATCGCCGTCGGTGCCTACCGAGCGGCGCGCGCCCTCGGCCTGCGCATTCCGGAGGACATCTCCATCGTGGGCTTCGACGATGTGCCCGTCGTCGGTGACCTCACCCCTGGGCTCACCACCGTGCACCCGCCGTTCCACGAGGTCGGAGTCCAGGCGGCGCGGATCGCTCTAGGACTCGAGCGACCGAGGAACGTGCTGCTGCAGTCGTCGTTCATGCGCCGCGGCTCTGCCGCACCGCCCGTCGCCGACTGAACTGGACTCGACCATCGCGCGGTTGCGTTCGTCGCTGAATGTAACTAGTTTCAGTCATCAGAGGCGAACGCTTCGCACCACGAACGTCCCGGCATGGCGGCCGGACGACCAGCATCAGTGAGGTTTTCATGACGAGCGCTCCGGGGAGCACGACGTCGCCTGAACGCGCATCCGCAGCAGTCGGCGGCGCGAAGGGCACCGTCGACTTCGCGATGACGATGAGCCCGCCGGAGCTTGCGGCGCACCTGTTCGGTACCGGCTTCGAGGCGCTGCGCATCGACGGCGCTCGCCCGCTTCACACCGTTCCGTTCACGACGTTCGAGCATCCGGATGCCCGTCGCGCGCTCGAGCGCGCCGACGTGCTGATCACGGCGTGGGGCGCTCCACGGCTCAGCGATGCGGACCTGGACAGGGCGCCGCGGCTGAGGTACCTGCTCTACGCGGGCGGGCAGGGTGCGATCCTGCTGCCGGAGAGCGCACGCGAGCGGGGCATCCAGGTCTCGAACGCGGGGTGGCTGAACGCGATCCCGGTCGCCGAGTTCACCGTCGCGATGATCGTTCTGGCGAACAAGCGCGCGTTCGAGGCGAACAGGATGTATCGCCGCCGGCGTGCACGGATCGACCGCGAGATCGAGTTCCCGCGCGCCGGCAACCGCGGCAAGACCGTCGGAGTCGTCGGCGCATCCCGCATCGGCCGCATCGTGATCGAACGGCTGCGGGGAATGGACCTGAACGTTCAGATCTACGATCCCTTCCTCGACGCCGCGGAGGCGGCGCGCCTCGGCGTCACGCCTCTCGCCCTCGACGAGCTCATGCGCAGCAGCGACATCGTCACGTTGCATCCGCCGCTGAACACCTCGACGGCCGGCATGATCACCGCCGAGCTGCTCGCGCTGCTGCCCGACGGAGCAACGCTGATCAACACGTCACGCGGCGCGATCATCGACCAGACGGCCCTGCTCGACGAGCTGCGCACCGGCCGCATCGAGGCGATCCTCGACGTCACGGTCCCCGAAGTGCTGCCGCGCGACTCGGAGCTGTACACGCTCCCCAACGTGTTCCTCACTCCGCACATCTCCGGTTCGATGGGCACCGAGATCCGCCGCCTCGGAGAGCACGTGGCCACCGAGCTCGAGCGCATCGTGCTCGGTCAGCCGCTCGCGTTCCCCGAGGAACTGCCGTGACACTGCACCTCATCGAGACCATCGCGCCGGCCGGGGGGACCCGCGGAACGATCGTCGCACTGCCGGGGCTCGCCGAGTCGGCCGAGACCCTCCGCGTCACCACCGCCCACTGGGCGCACTGCGGGTTCCGCGTGCTCTCCATCGACCCGCGCGGCCACGGGCGATCGCCGCGGTGGACAGCGGAGCTGCTGCGCAGGCATCCGGGCGATGTCATCGTCGACGACGTGCTCGAGACCATCGAGCCGGAGCTCGACGGCGGGGCGCTGGTGCTGTTCGGGCACTCCGCCGGCGGGTCGGCTGCCGCGGCCGTCGCCGCCCGGCGGCCGAGGGGACTGGCGGCGGTGCTGCTCGAGGACCCGTTCTGGCGGCTGCCGGTCACGCGGCATCAGGACCGCCAGGTGGCCGAGGCCGCCGCCGCGACGCTCGAGCATCAGCAGTCGCTGACGGATGCCGAGAGACTGGCCGAGCTCGCCGCCATCCATCCCGGCTGGCCGGCCGACGAACTCGACGCGTGGTCGGAGGCGAAGCAGCGCATGGATGTCACCCTGGTGCGCAACGGCGACGTCATCCCTTCCACGGGCTGGCCGACGCTGCTCGCGCAACTCGCCGGCGCGCGCATCCCCGTGCACATCGTGACGGGCACGGTCGCGATCGGCATCACGGCGAACCATCGCGCGATCGCGCGTTCTCTCGGAGCCGAGGTCATGGTGATCGAGGGCGCGGGCCACTTCGTACGCAGGGATGCCCGCGACCGGTTCCACACCATCGCCGACACGTTCCTCGACGAGACGGTACCTGCGCGATAAGCGACGAGTTCTGATGCGGGGGCGCGCTCGCCCCGGACCCGAGTACGACGGTCTGCTTCAATGACCGGATGACACCACCTCGCTTCACGTCCGTGCCGAAGGCCGTCCCCGGCGACCGCGTCGCAGTGCTGTCGCCCGCGTTCGCCGCACCCGCCGTGTCGCCGGCCGTGCACGAGCAGGCGATGCGACGGCTCACCGAGTCGACGGGACTGATTCCGGTCGAGTACCCGACCACGCGACAACTCGGGGCGAGTGCCGAGGCGCGCGCGACCGACGTCAATGCGGCCTTCGCGGATGCGAGCATCCGCGCCGTGCTGGCGACGATCGGCGGCGACGACCAGATCACGGTCATCCCGCACCTCGACGACGACGTGATCGCCGCGAACCCCAAGCCGTTCCTCGGCTACAGCGACAACACGAATCTCCATAATCACCTGTGGAGCCTCGGCGTGCCGAGCTTCTACGGCGGATCAACACAGGTGCATCTGGGGCCGGGGCCGGCGATCGACGACATCCACCTGCTGTCGCTCAGGGCCGCGCTGCTCGACGGCGGGGAGACACAGCTCACCGAGCCCGGCGAGTCCGAGGACTTCGGCGTGGAGTGGACGGATCCGCGCGCCCTGACCGAGTTCGGCGAACGCGAGGCGACCGAGCCGTGGACGTGGGCCGGACCGGATCGCGCGGTCGAGGGCCGCACCTGGGGCGGATGCATCGAGGTGATCGACCCGCTCGCGGTTGCCGACCGGATGCCCGCCACCGGCGACCTCGACGGCGCGATCCTGCTGCTGGAGACAAGCGAGGAGTTGCCGGATGCCGATCAGGTGATGCGGTGGGTGCGCGGTCTCGGCGAGCGGGGCATCCTCTCCGCGGTCGCCGGCGTGCTCGTCGCGCGGCCGCCGGTCAGCGAACTGCATCGGAGCGTTCCGTCCGTGAAGGAGCGCTCGCAGCTGCGCGCGGCGCAGCGCCACACGGTCATCGAGCAGGTCGCCCGGTACAACCCGGATGCCGTCGTCTGCGTCGGCGTGCCTTTCGGGCACACGAGACCGCAGTGGATCGTGCCGTACGGAGGGACGATCCGGCTCGACGGCGCCGAGCGCACCGTCACCGCCGACTACAGCTGACTGAGGCGAGAGCAGAGCGAGCTCGCTCGCTATGCCGAGCCGATGGAGGCTGTTGAGCAGCGCAGCTGGGAGCACAGCTGACTGAGGCGAGAGCAGAGCGAGCTCGCTCGCTATGCCGAGCCGATGGAAGCTGCCCAGCAGCGCAGCTGGGAGCACAGCTGACTGAGGCGAGAGCGGAGCGAGCTCGCTCGCTCTGCCGAGCCGATGGAAGCTGCCCAGCAGCGCAGCTGAGCCGGCGTCACTCGACGACGCTGAGGTCGACCTGGATCTCGCCCGCCAGCCGCTCGAGATCCACGACCACGGCGGCGACATCCGTTCCTTCAGGAACGCGAGCGACGACATCCGCTTCGAACAGCACGCCGCCGGCCATCGGCGCCTCGCGCGTCTCGCTGGAGAAGTGGTCGATCGTGAGTCCGTGGCGACTGAGGATGCCCGTGACGTCGCGCACGATTCCGGGCCGGTCGTTTCCGAGTACGGAGAAGGTCAGCTGGCGGTCGGCGTGCGGGGCGGCATCCGTCGCACCCTCGTGAACGGTGATGCGGAGGAGCCCGTCGAGGCCCTGCAGGGCGTCGCGGAGGTCGTCGAGGCGGGCATCCGGAACCGAGACCAAGACGATGCCGGCGAACGCTCCGGACAGCTCGGCGAGCTCGCTCGTCTCCCAGTTGCCGCCGTGCTCGCTGACCCTGTCGGCGAGCGATTGCACGAGTCCGGCGCGATGGTCGCCGACGACGGTGAGCACGAGCCTGGCCATGGGACGAGCTTAGGCGGTGCTGGTCGCGGCGGTCGGCGGTTCAGTCAGTCCGCGTGCTCGACGATGTTGATCACGTTCCCATCGGGTGCTCGCACGAAGAATCGGCGCACACCCCACGGCTCGGTGCGCAGCGACAGGACGATCTCGTATCCGAGACGCTGAGCCTCTTCGTACGCCGCCTCCACGTCGGGCGTGTGCACGGAGATGACGGAGTCCTCCGGGGCATCCGCGTCTGAAGTCACGAGTTGAACCTGGGCGCCGGTCTGCTGATCGGTGAGCCGCGCAACCCAGCCGAGGTTGAACTCCTCGTCGGTCAAGCCCAGAAAGCCTGCGTAGAACTCCTTCGCCTTCTCGATGTCGTCGACCGGAAGGTTCGCGGTGATGCGTGTCGATCGCATGATTCCCCCTTGAATCGGATGACTCAGGTCGTGTCCGCTGCTTGCCTCAGTTCAGCGACGATAGCCCTCGGGGTCTCCGTCGCTCGCCTCACGTCACCGCCGCTCGCCTCAGTTCAGAGGCGGAAGCCCCTCGGGCACGACGCCCTCTCCATACAGCTCGGCTGCGAGGTCGCGCAGTGCCAGCAGGGCGACTCGCTGCGGAAGCGGCCCATACGAGATTCGCGCCACGCCCAGCTTCTCGTACTCGGATGCCGGCAACGCACCAGGTAGTCCGATCACGGACACCTTGCCCCAGCCGATGCCGTCCACGAGACACTCCACCACCTCCCGAGTCAGCGCACCGGGCACGAAGACGAGCGCGGCGCCCTCGTCGAGGAATGCACGACCGCGGGAGACGGCTTCCTCGATACGATCCTCGGGCGAGCGATCCTTGCCGAGGAAGAGAGCATCCGTTCGGGCATTCAGCTGGAAGGCGACGCCCTCCGCCTCGGCCGCCTTCGTGATGGCACGCACCCTGGCGACTGACTCGTCGAACGGCCGGAGACGGTCCTCCACGTTCGCGCCGACGATGCCAAAGCCGATCGCACGACGGATGGTCTCTCCCGGGTCGTCGTATCCGTCGTCGAGGTCCGCCGTCACGGGGAGGTCCACCGCCTCGGCGACGGTCCTCGCACCGGCGAGAGCGAGGTCGACAGGCATCCCGCCGTCTTCATAGCCGAAACTCGCAGCGATGGAGTGACCCGCAGTGGCGATCACCTTCGTCTCGGGAAGGGATGCGACGACACGCGCACTCACGGCATCCCAGACGTTGACGACGCGCAGGATTTCGGGCGCCTCGCACAGAGCTTTCAGTGTGAGCGCTCGGTCGGCGGTGGTGGGGCGGGCGAGAGTGGCGGCGGTGGTGCCAGCGGCGTCGGTCATGGTCCGACAGTAACGGGTGGGTGCGACAGCTGTGGGTGCGATGTGGGTGCCGGGTGTGGCTCCGCGGAGAGGTTGAAGGTGCGGTGCCAGATTCGTAGATGTGTTCTATCTGCTTCTTGCTTGCTTCCTTTATTGTCCCCTTTCCGTCCCCAGTCGGCGATATAGGAACCTATCCCCACCTCGATACTTTGTTCGAATGCTGAGGTAGGATGGCAGCATGGCATTCCACCACCTCACGCGGCTCCCCGAGATGACCGCGATGGTGTGCGCCATCCTGGAGAGACCAGATGCTGCTGCGACCACCGAAACAGGCTCCGGACAGTCGGTCTCGACGCTCGACGCAGGTCTGCCATCGGCACTCTCGACGTCCGCGCCGTCCGCGTTCGCGCGCTCCGCATCCGCGCCGTTCGCGCCCTCGTCTTCCGCGCCCTTGTCTTCCGTACCCTCCCCGCCCTCGTCTTCCGTACCCTCCGCTTCCGCGCCCTCATCTTTCGTGCCCTCCGCGTCCGCGTCCGCGTCTTCCGCGCGCTCACTGGTCGAGGTGGTGCACCGCCTGCCCGATGCGGAACTGGAAGCTCTGTTGTCGCAGGCCGCTTCCGGTCGGGCGGAGTTCGACCGGGTGATCACGGTCGCTGCCGGGGAAGCAGCGAAACGTTCGCACCGCACCCTCGGGCACGGTGGGCTTGCGCAGCGGCGTGGGCACCGCACCGTGATCCAGCTCGTGCAGTCCCTCACCGGAGAATCCAAGGGCGAAGCGGCCCGGCAGGTGAAAGTCGGGGAACTGATCGGGGAGACCGACGCCGCGCAACGCACCAGCACAAGCACCGACACGGACAACCCCGGCGACACCAGCACTGACGGCGGTGACATCGAAACGAGC